>CAMFLG010000155.1 GCA_945957495.1 uncultured Pseudorhodobacter sp.
GGTCCAGGTGCTGTCAGCCGACAACGAAATGTCCATGAACCCGCCAAGGCCGCCGCCACTGCCCTTGCCACCAACACCGATGTTGAGGTTAAGCGTCTCATCCCCCGACCCTTTGGTTTGCGCCGACCCCACGGCCCCCAGCCCGCCGCCACCGCCAATCGCCTGTGCAAGGATCGCGTTGGCGTTTTCACCATAGGTAGTGACGCTACTTGCGTTGTTCAGGCTAAGGGAAACACTCCCCGCATTACCGCCCGTGCCTCCAGCCCCGCCAACGCCGACGTTGATCGCGGCGCTCACCGACGTGGTTCCGCGCTCGTCGTCGGCTTCGCCGGTCGGCTGTTCTTCGTCGTCTTCGTCGGATTGCTGCAACACACGGCCGATCGCATCCGAACTGCCCCCGATACCGCCGCCACCGCCGATCGCCTGCGCAACGATGCCGATGGAGCCGTCGCCCTGAGTCTGGATCGCGGTGCCATCAAGCGACACCGTCACCACGCCGCCATTGCCGCCACCGCCACCGCTGCCCCCAACAGCCACCGAAACCTCAGAGCCAAAGCTTACATCGTCCACAGGTACAGCCACGTCGATTGCCCGCGCGGTAGACGAGCCGCCCATACCACCGCCACCACCAACAGATTGAGCGACGACGCCAAAGGCGTCAGTGATGGTGTTGCCGGTTTCACCGTTGCTGCCAACCCCGGCACCCGTTGAAATGGTGGTATTGACCAGATCTACCGTGGTCGTCCCGCCATTGCCGCCGGTGCCGCCTTCGCCGCCCACGCCGACAGCAAGGGTAAAGCCCGCCGCGGTGTCATGCGAATAGGCAGAACCACCCGTGCCGCCGCCGCCGCCAATGCTTTGCGCAACCAGCCCGGCGGCATGGGTGCCCGAGGTGGTCAGACCCAGCCCGTCAAAACTCAGCTGCGCGGCGCCGCCTGCACCGCCAGAGTTGCCGCCGCCCGCAATCTGGAACGAGGCGATGGTAAGCCCGCCGCCGTTCGCATCCCCACCAGAGCCACCGCCGCCGCCGATGCTTTGCGCCAACACAGCATGGGCGTTTGCGCCAGCGGTGTTCAGGGTAAGGACATTTCCGACCCCGTTCACCAGATTGCTGACCGAAGCCGCAGCGGCATTCCCGGCAACCCCACCTGTGCCACCCACACCCACCGTCGGAATCGCGGACAAACCGGCAAAGCTGAACGCCGCGCCGCCATCCCCGCCGCCACCGCCAATCGACTGAACCTCAATGCCATAGGCGTAATCGCCTGCCGTCGATACAAGGCCGCCCGCAAAGGTAATGCCCGCATCGGCAGTGGCCCCGCCGATACCGCCCTGGCCTCCAACCGCCACAACGCCGCTGGCGCTGTTGGCAACGCCGCCCCCGCCCCCAATGGACTGCGCCAGTACACCCGCTGCGGATGTGCCTTGTGTCCGCACCGTACCTGCCAGCAGGGCCGAGGTCTGACCAGCGGCCCCGCCAGTACCCGCGCCAGAACTGCCGCCCAGCACAATCAACCCGCTGCTGTCACCGCCCATGCCACCCGCGCCGCCGATGGACTGCAACACAACACCCCGCGCCGCGTTGCCCGTGGTCGCCACATCAACACCGCCGCGCACAAACACCGCGCCCGCATTTCCGCCGGCACCGGTGCTGTCTGTAACCTGGCCGAACAAGTCAAAACTGTTGCCGACATTGCCGCCCGCCCCACCGATGGACTGGGCGATGATACCGCTGGCGTTATCGCCTGCGGTATGGATGCTGACGCGGCCAGAGGCATCCGCCACCCCGGCGCCAAGCTGATCGTTCACGACATCGCCAAAGGTCAGGTTCAACTCTCCACCCGCGCCGCCCTGACCGGCACGCGCGGCGTTTGTGTTGATCGTGCCGCTTGACGGGATGTAGTCACCGCCGTTTCCGCCTTGCGACCGCGCAGCCACACCATAGGCATCCGCCCCGTTTGTGGTGATTGACGTGCCGCCGTCCATTAGAATGCCGACCGCGCCGCCATTTCCGGCGACCGCCCCGTCGCTGTCTTCGCGCCCGTCACCACCCAGCCCGCCAAAGCTAAGTTCCACGACCCCGGCGACATAGTTGCCGCTGGCTGCAATCACGGCACCGTCCGTCACGGCAACTGTAATCGCGCCCGCATTCGCGCCCTGCCCGCCAGCGTTATTGCCGCTGCCCAGCGTCTGCGGCCCGCTGCCACCATCGCCGCCCTTGGAAACCGCGACAAGCACCCCCGATTGCTGGACCTTTCCAAGATTGGCGGGCACGCTGACCGGGGCAGTATCCGTCGCATAATCATTGGTCGTGGGATTGTAGCCGTCCTGTGGTGCGGCCAAACCGTTGGCCGTGACAGAGACATTGGCGCTGGTGCTGATGGAAACGGCAGAGCCGCCTTCGCCGATACCGCCATCGTCAGACCCGTCGGAAGAGGCTTCGCCCGGGCCGCCAAAGCTGGCGCCGTAGATGCCGCGCACCCCCTCGTCAATCACGTCGGTGCTGGTCACGGATTGCACAGTTACCGAAACGACGCCGGTGTTGGTGATAGTGGTCGTACCAGCATTGCCGCCTTCGCCATTGTCCTTGCCACCGACGCCGCCGATATTTTCGGCACCAATACCCCAGACATAGTGCGCCGCCGATGGCGCACTCAGCGTGATCAGGCCGTTGTTTGTGATCGTCAGAGCCTCGCCATCACCCGCAGCGCCACCATGCTGATCACCCGCCGTGTCATTCTGTTCGCCGCCGCCGCCTGTCACAATGGATCCCAGTATCCCGGCGCCGCCTTTCGCCATTGTGACGCCAGTCATGGCCAGCGTGCCGGAATTTGTGATGGTCAACGGTCCTGCATGACCGCCATTGCCGCCATCACCGCCGCCAACGCTGCCCTGACCGCCGCCGCCAGTGCCGCCGATACTGGCTGCATAGATAGCGACGGCGCGGCCCGGATCATCCCAGACACCGGGATTAGAGCCGTCATCCGTGCCTTCTGTCGTGGGCACAGACAGGGCGCCAAAGGCAATCATCCCGCTGTTGGTGATTGTTATGACACCCCCATCACCGCCGCGCGTACCACCCTTGGTGACATCCGCATTGCCGACACCGCCGCGCAATCGCACGAACAGGCCCTCGTTCTGTCCGGCGGCAGTGGTGAAATCAGCCATGTTGTTAAGGGTGTAGTTGCCGCCAGGCGCCGCGTTGACCCCATTGGTTCCGTTCGTGCCGGTAAAATCAATATGAACCCCAGTGCCTTGCGCACCCGTAGGCACAGTGCAAGTGACTGCGGCCGTCGCATTTGCTGCGGCGCATCCCGTGAAATAATTCGGGTCCGCAATCGCCGCGCTGCCCGCGATCAATGCCGCCACGCAGGTTGAGACAAGAAGGCCAATGCGCGAAAGATTCAACGCCGCAGTGTTGGCCGGACCATTCAGCATCAATACCTGAAACATATTTTATTCCTTCAAAATCAATTTTCTAGCGTAGTTACCTGTCAAGTTTTTCCGGCATGTAAGAGCCGGTTAAGCCGATAAAACTCTGCGACGATCAACGCTCGTCGTAGAGTGGTAACTGATTCAGGCTGTTGTGCAAGAAACCTGTATGCTGGCTGCAGGCTTTACAGCCTGATATTCCTGCACCTCTTTGCCGCACTGGCACTCCTCGTCGCCTAGAACAGCTGATCCAGCTGTGCCGGATCAAGGACGGCCATTCTTGCAATCCCGAGAAAGCTGTCCTGAAGCTCGAAAAGATGTGCGATTGACGAGCCGTCAGCCTGCTCGAATATGCCCTCTGACGCTGCGCTTGCAGAAACCGGCACATGCCACTCTGACAAGGCGCCCGCATGACCCTGGACTTCGACTTGCGCCACAAAGTCATATGCATCGGATGACGCCATCGTCTGCACCCACGACGGATCGGATGCCGAAGTGTCAGCCACCCGTGCGGCAATGGCTGTCACTGCATCGTCATCAAGGATGGTGCCCTGACCCGTCCCATCCGCAACCGTCACGCCAACCGGATTGGACAGGACCACCGCGAACCGTTCGTTCGGCTCTTGCAGGGCATCTCCCGTGATGGCAACCTTGATCGTCTTTGTCGTCTCACCAGCATGAAACAACAGCTGGCCCGACTGAGTTGTAAAATCCGCGATTGCCGCCGTCCCCTCCACAGTGTGCCAGTCCACGCTTACATCCGATGTCGCAGCCTCGGTCAGCGTGACGGTAAAGCTGGCGTAATGAGCCGGGTCGCCGCCGGTCGCACCAGTTTCAATCAGGTCATCCTCGATCGGGGTCAGATAGACCATCTTGTTGTTGTTCACCGTTGTCCAGTCATCCTTGAGGATGCCGCCGGTATCACCGGAATTCGGGTTCCAGGACCAATAGGTCCAGCTGATGCCCTTGGTGCCCGCCGCTAAGTCCACGGTGCCGTTATTGTCAAAGTCACCGCCCAGATAGGCGGTAATGGCATCAAGCCACTGAATATCCTTGGCAGCCGTCAGCTTTGTGCCGAATTCGCCAAGATAGACGGGTGCGATGCCTTCACGGAAGATATAGCCCCAGGCCTGATCAAAAACCGCAGACAGGTTGTTGGGATAGTCGGGGCTGCTGAACCACTTCTGATCATAGACGCTTTGCGGGTAGTCATGCGCCGAATAGACCAGCTTGTTGTCCAGCGTTAGGTCAATCGGGCGGTCCCTCACCCCCATCAGGTTGCCGCCCCACCAGTAATTCTGGCCCTTGTAGCTCGCCACCCCTTCGACAAAGATCAGCCAGTTCGGGTTGACCTGACCAATTGCATTCCCGGCCGTTTCCGCCGCAAGCGCCCAGTCCTTGGCCCCGCCACCGCCCCAGGTGCCGTTATAGGGCTCGTTGTGAAGGTCGGCGCCGATGACGGCGGTGTTGTCGGCATAGCGTTCGGCCAGCATCTGCCAATCGGCGACCCAAGCGGCCTGCGTATGTGTGCTGTCATACCAGAGCCCGTTTTCCGAAGTTCCATTGCCCGCGCTGCTGCGGTGGTGATCCAGAATGATCTTGATGCCGATCTGTTCAGCATAGGCCACGATCTTGTCCATGATCTGCAGCGCGGTCAGCCCCTTCAGATCGGGATTCTTGTTGTAGTCAATGCCCCCGGGCGTGGCGGTGGAGTGCAACATGTCGCTGGAAAAGGGCAGACGGATGGTGTTGAACCCTTCTTGCACCATCTGCTTCATCATGTCCTGATAGCTGCGCGTCCACAGGCCGTTGGGGTTCATGTTCGTGCCTTCAAAGCCGAACCAGTTCACCCCCGAGATCTGAACGGAATGGCCCATGGCATCGACAATCTGATTGCCTGAGGTGCTTAGCCAGCCCGGCCCCGATGTGCCCTCGGTTACTTGTGCATCAGAAATCGAAATCTGCGGCGCCTTCGGCAGAGCCGTGTCATTGTCGATGATCTGCCCCTGACCGACCGCGTCGCTCAGCTTGGCATTGCGGGCGTTGCTAAGAACCACATTGAACTGTTCCAGAGCTTCGGCAACCTTGTCGCCCAGTACCCGCACAGAAATTGTCTTGGTCGTTTCGCCTGCCGCAAAAATCAGGCTGCCGGTCTTGGCAACATAATCAACACCGGCGTGGGCCTTCGCATCTTGGGTGGCATAATCAACCCTCACCGACTTCGCCATCGCTTCAGACAGACTGACCGTGAACTGGATCAATTTGTAGCCAGTATTCCCTTCGGTCACTGTCGCATCACTGATGGAGAGACTGGGCAGATCATCGTTTACGATTGTCGCCACACCGATACGGTCGGCAATCATGGCGTTCTTCGCGCCTGACAGCTTCACCTGAAACGTCTCATTGCCTTCGATCACAGTGTCGCCGCTGATATGGGTCATGATCTCTTGGCTGGTTTGGCCCGGAGCAAAGGTAATGGTGCCACTGGTCGCCGCATAGTCCGACCCCGCATGGGCCGAACCATCCGCAGTGGTGTACTGCACCGTGATCGTTTCCGACGAGGCCTTGGACAAAGTCACCATCAAATGCAGATGCCCCATGCCATCATCACCCTCGGACATCGCAATATCCATGATGCGGATCTTCGGTGCTTCGCCAGGGTTTGGATCGACGTCATTGTCAAGAATCGTTGCCGTTGCCGTACTGGTGCCAAGGGTTGCCCCTTTGGGCGAAGACAGCATCACGGTGAAGGTCTCTGTCAATTCCACCAGCTTGTCGTTGATCACCGGAATCTTGATCACCGCCTGGGTCTGACCCGCCGCGATCGTCACGGTGCCGACCTGCGCCTGATAGTCCGCCCCGGCAACCGCAAGGCCGTTCATCGTTGTATAGCTCACGCTTACATCATGGTCGGTGGCCGCAGACAGACTAACCAGCAGCGACATGGTTTTCTGGCCGGTATCACCTTCGGTCAACGTGGCGCCCGCAACCGACAGTTGGGGTGTGCTGGCGGCGGCACTGTCCAGCACACCCTGCCATTCCGCGCGCGCGTCCACAGAAAGCGCTGTGATATTCGTCATCGTCAGTTCTGCCAGCGAAACGCCGGTCAGCGTGTAGGTCTGCTTGTTGTTCACGATGCTGATCACGGTAGAGCCATCCACCTCGGTCAGCGAAAATTCGGCTGCCTTGAACCAGCCGAAATCCAGCTTGTCACTGGCGGGATCGAAGTGCAGCACGGTATTCACGCCATACTGCCATGAAATCTTGAATGTCTCACCCTCAACACCCGACGAGGGATTGCCTGCACCAACCCCGCTTGGCCATTGTGCGGTGCCAGCAACCGGGACATTCTGCGGCACGATCTGGCGATCCGACACGGGGCCAAAACCCAGTTGCAGGTGCAGCCGGTCTTCACGCACCTCGGAATAGTAAAAGCGAAAGTTCTCCAGCGTCAGTTCTGCTTTTGTCACCCCTAACAGGATCAGCGACTGCCCGGTTCCAGTGTTGGAAATCACCACCCCCTCTGCGCCATCCGTCATGGTGATCTGTTCACGAGAGCCGTAATAGCGAAAATCCACCACATCCGTTGCCGGATCAAAGGCCACCTTGTCGATCTGCCCCAGTTCATGAGAACGCGCATAAACCGTATGCGCGCTGGGGGTCACTCCCTGCTCCCATGCAAGGGCACCGCTGAGGCATTCGCGCAGATGGGCGTTCTCGACCGGCGCAAAACTATCAAC
>CAMFLG010000156.1 GCA_945957495.1 uncultured Pseudorhodobacter sp.
GCCAATGCTGTCGCGCAAGCCGCCGCCGATGGCGATGGACATGCCCGCAGAGGTGGCCTGCGCGGCCCCCCATGCGCCCAGCACAAGCCCGCGGCCCGCAACACCCTGCTCAGGCAGCGACATGGCCGCCGTCAATGTGCCAACCGCGAACAGGCCTGCACCCAGACCGATCGTCAAGGCGCCGACATAGAACATCACGCTCGATTGCAAGGGGGCGGCAAAGATCACCAGCAGGAAGGCCACCACCCCGACCAGAAGGCCGCGCGCCGACATGCGAAACATATCCTGCCCGTTCGACATCCAACGCCCCGCCAGCACAAAGCCCACCAGCGCACCCATGGCGTTGCAGGCGGTCAGCCAGGTGGTGGAGCCGACAGAAAGGCCAAGGATTTCGGCGCCGTAGGGTTCCAGCAGCACGTCCTGCATCTGAAAGCCCATGGTGCCCATCATCACGACCAGCAAAAGACGGCCCGCCGTGCCGCCTGCCATCAGATCGCGCCAGCCTTCGTGGAAGATCGGGCGCGTTTCGGCCATCTCTTCCTTTGTCATGGGGCGGATCTTTTCCTGCTTCCACAGGGCTACGACGTTCAGCAGCATGGTTGCAACACCACAGCCCTGCACGACGCGGATCAGCCGGATCTCGTCGAAATTGCGCAGCAATAGGCCCAGCACCACCGCCGAAATCGCCATCCCCATCAAGAACATGACGTAAAGCAGCGCCACCACGCGGGGGCGGGTCTCATCGGTCGCCCGGTCCGAGGCCAGCGCCAGTCCGGCGGTTTGCGTCATATGCATGCCGATGCCGGTCATCAGAAAGGCAAGCCCGGCCAGGGCGGTTCCGGCCCATTCCGGCCCGTGAACCTGATCGCCAGACAGGACGATCAGCGCAAAGGGCATGATCGCAAGCCCGCCCATCTGCCATAAAGAGCCGAACCAAAGGTAGGGAATACGCTTCCATCCGATCCAGCTTTTGTGATTGTCGCTCTTGTGGCCCAAGAAGGCGCGGAACGGGGCCGAGACAACCGGCAGCGCGATCATCAGCGCCACGACAGAGGCGGGCACCGACAATTCAACGATCATCACACGGTTAAGCGTGCCCAAAAGCAGCACGGTCGCCATGCCGACAGACACCTGAAACAAGCCCAAACGCAGCAACTGCCGCAGGGTCAATCCCTCAGATGCCGCATCGGCAAAGGGCAACCATTTGTTGCCAAGCTGTTGAATATGCTTCGATTTGATCAGGATCACGGCCGATACTCCAGACATTCCGAAATATAGAATCCGCGCGAAACACGGTCGATTTTGGCAAGCCTCCCGCCGCTTGCATCATTCAAGGTGGCAAAGTCATGCGGCACCATGGTCGGGCTGCGATCGGCGCGGGGGAAAAGCCTGCCCATGCTCCAGAATGCCATCAGAAGGGCGGTTTTCGGCGCGACGGTAAAGATCACTGCCTGATCGGTGCGTTTGCCCAGACGGTGCAGCGCGTCCGTGATATCGGCAGTGCCGTAGTAAATCAGGCTGTCCATCGCCAGGACGTAATCGAAATGCCCGTGATCAGCCGTCATGTCCCCGCTGGCAAAGCGCACGCGCGGGGCGTGGTCTGCGGCAAGACGGGCTTCGGCGATTTTCACCAGAGCGGGCGAGATATCCACCGCCACCACCGTTGCGCCGCGGGCCGCAAGTTCTGCCGTCATCTGGCCCGCGCCGCAGCCCGCATCCAGCACGCGCGCGCCATGCAGATCAGCGGGCAGGCGCGACAGCATCAGCGCGCGCATCTTGTCGCGCCCCTCGCGCACGGTCTGGCGAATGCGCGACACCGGCGCATCCGAAGTCAGCCGTTCCCAAACCTTGGTGGCAGAACGGTCGAAGTAATCTTCGACCCGATCGCGGGTTGCTGCGTAATCGGCCATCAATCAAACCCCAGCAATTCGAAAATTTCTCGGTCGGGCAGCGGTGCAGGGGTAGAACCGGGCAGCTGCACCGAACGCCAAAGCGTGTCGGCAAGCTTCATGTATTCGGCCCGCGCCATGACCACGTCTTCGGCGTCATCCATCTCGAAAAGGGTTTTCTTTTTCAGACGAGAGCGGCGGATGGCGTCAATGTCGGGCATATGCGCCAGACGGTTGAAGCCGACGCGGGCGCAATAGCGATCAACCTCGTCGGTCTGATGGGACCGGTTGGCGACACAACCCGCCAGTTGAACCTTGTAGTTGCCGGATTTGGCCTGCACGGCGGCGATGATGCGGTTCATCGCATAGATGCTGTCAAAGTCATTGGCCGTCACGATCACGGCACGGTCCGCGTGCTGAAGCGGTGCCGCAAACCCGCCACAGACGACATCCCCCAGCACATCAAAGATCACCACGTCGGTGTCTTCCAGCAGGTGATGCTGTTTCAACAGCTTGACCGTCTGGCCAACAACATAGCCGCCGCAACCGGTGCCGGCCGGTGGCCCGCCCGCCTCGACGCATTTCACGCCGTTAAAGCCGGTGGCAACGTAATCTTCGGGGCGCAGTTCTTCGGCGTGAAAATCGACATCCTTGAGAATGTCGATCACGGTGGGTTGCAGGCGGCCCGTAAGGGTGAAGGTGCTGTCATGCTTGGGGTCGCAGCCGATCTGCAACACCCGCTTGCCCATCATCGAAAACGCGGCCGACAGGTTCGACGAGGTGGTAGATTTGCCAATCCCGCCCTTGCCGTAAACGGAAAAAACCTTTGCGCCGACGATGCGGGTTTCCGGATCAAGATGCACTTGCACCGAACCGTCACCGTCCAGTCCGCGCAGGCTGGGGATTGCGTCAAGCGGGCTCATAGCTGGTCTCTTTCCGTTGTGGGTCGGGTCATCGCGGTCATTCTGCGGCGATCCCTTCCAGACGATCTTCTAGTTCATCGGCGGCCCCTTGCAGGGCGGCCAGCGTGGCTGCGTCAGGGGTCCAATATGACCGCTCGGATGCCTCGATCAGGCGATTGGCCATGCGGGCAGAAGCCGCGGGGTTCAGTGCGGCCATACGCTTGCGCATCGCCTCATCCAGCACGAAGGTTTCGGACAGACGTTGGTACACCCATGGTTCGACCGCCTCGGTGGTGGCAGACCAGCCCATCGTGTTGGTCACATGGGCCTCAATCTGGCGCACGCCCTCGGCGCCGTGTTTCAACAGCCCCTCGTAAAACTTGGGGTTCAGCGTGCGCGAGCGGCTTTCCAAGGCAATCTGGTCACGCAGGGTGCGGATTTTCCCTGTGCCACGGGTCTGGTCGCTGATGTAGACCGGGGTGTCGCCGCCGCGCTGGCGTTTCACGGCGCGGGCGATGCCGCCCAACGTGTCAAAGTAGTGGTCAACCGACGTGACACCCAACTCGACCGATTCAAGATTTTGATAGGCAAGATCGACGTTTTTCAGCGCCTTTTGCAGCATGGCGGCGTTCTTGACCGCGCGGCCGTCGCGGCCATAGGCAAAGCTTTTGCGCGCCTCATAGGCGTCGGCCAATTCATCCTCGGCACCGAAGGCGGAACTATCAACCAGATGGTTGACGTTCGAACCATAGGCCCCTTCGGCGTTGGAAAACACGCGCAGCGCGGCGGTTTCCATATCGACGCCCATCTGCTCGGCATAAGCCAGCGCGTGGGCCCGGATGAAGTTTTGTGCCAGCGGTTCATCCGCCACGGCGCATTTATAGGCGGCTTCTGCCAGCATCCGGGTTTGCAAGGGCAAAAGATCGCGGAAAATACCGGACAGGGTCATCAGAACGTCGATGCGCGGACGGCCCAGGTCGGCCAGCGCGATCAGATCGGCGCCACACAGGCGCCCATAGCTGTCAAAACGCGGGCGCGCGCCCATAAGGGCCAAAGCTTGGCCCACCGGGCCGCCGTCGGATTTGATATTGTCAGACCCCCAAAGCACCAGCGCAATCGAGCGGGGCAGAGTGGGGTGCGCGGCCAAAAGCCGATCTGCCTGTGCCGCACCGTCGCGCAAGGCAAATTCCGTGGGCATGCGGAACGGATCAAAGGCGTGGATGTTGCGTCCGGTGGGCAGGATTTGCGGGCTGCGGATCAGATCGCCGCCAGGCACCGGCGCGATGAACCGCGCAGAAAGCGCGCGCAGGATGGCTGGGATTTCGCTGTCTTGGGCCAAAAGCCCGTCAAGGCGGGCGCGGGCGGCGGCCTCCATTGCAGGCAAGTGATCCAGATATTCTGTGCGCGCGGCGGCGGTCATCGGGCGGCCCAGCACATGCAGACCGTCAGGGATCAGCGCATCTTCCGCCTCAAGCAGTTTCAGCCACAGCGATGCTGGGGCTTGGCCGGAAAGATCGACCAACGCGGCCTGTTCGGCGATCAACGCCTCAAGCTCGGCGCGGTCAGGCGCATGGGGGGATTGGCTGCGCCACCGGGTCAGGCTGTCTTTAAGATCCATAAGGCCCTTGTAAAGACCGGCTTGCGCCAGGGGCGGGGTCAGGTGGGAAATGGTGATGGCGTTCGCACGGCGTTTGGCCAGCGTCGCCTCGGACGGGTTGTTCGCGGCATAAAGGTAGATGTTCGGCAACTCGCCAATCAGCCGATCCGGCCAGTCGCGCCCGCCAAGCCCCGCCTGTTTGCCGGGCATGAATTCCAAAGCGCCATGCATGCCGAAATGCAACAGCGCATCCGCCCCCCAACTGTTGCGCAGCCACAGGTAGAACTGCACAAAGGCGTGGGTGGGGGCAAATCCGCGTTCAAACAGCAGGCGCATCGGATCGCCTTCATAGCCGAAGGTCGGCTGCAATCCGACAAAAACGTTGCCGAACTGCTGGCCAAGGACAAAGACGCGGCGACCATCGGATTGCACCTTGCCGGGGGCAGCGCCCCAGACCGATTCAACCTCTTTCAAATGGACGGTATCGCGCACGATGGTGTCGGCATCGACAAAGGCCGCAACATTGGCGGGCTGGCCATACATCGCTGCATTGCCGCCCAGAACGGCATCGCGCAGGTCATTCACCGTGGCGGGAACGTCAAGCGTATAGCCATCCGCCCGCATTGCGGTCAGGGTGTTGTGCAGGCTTTCGAAAACCGACAGATAGGCGGCGGTGCCAGCGGCCCCGGCATTGGGAGGGAAGCCGAACAGCACAATACCAACCTTTTTATCGGCGTTGCGGGTCTGGCGCAGTTTTGCCAGCCGCAGGGTCTTTTCGGCAAGCGAGGTGATGCGTTCAGTGCAGGGCGACATCGCGCGGCTGTCTGTCGAACCGCTGCAAAGATGTGCGCAGCCCTGGCAACCCTCCAGCCCGTGGCGCCCCGCAAAAACCGTGGGATTGGTCGCGCCGTCAATCTCTGGCAGGGCGATCAGCATGGTGGTTTCAATCGGGCCCAGACCCTGATCTGCCTTGGCCCATTGACCCAGCGTCTGGAACTCCAACGGGTGGGCGGCGATATAGGGCACATCCAGCGCCGACAGGGTCGCCACTGCGGCGGGGCTGTCGTTATAGGCCGGGCCTCCGACAAGGCTGAACCCCGTCAGCGAAACCAGTGCATCGACGCTGCTGCCCCGTTCGGTCCGGAAATAGGCCGTGATCGCCGGGCGTCCATCCAGTCCACCCGCAAAGGCAGGGATGCAGGCGATGCCCCGCGCCTCGAACGCCGCGATCAAGGCATCATAATGCGCCGTGTCCGAGGCCAGCACATAAGAACGCAACAGCAAAAGCCCGACCGTGACCTTGGCACCAGCGGGGCGCGGCAGGTCGGAAAGCGTGGTGGTGATGCGATTGGGCAGTTTGGGATGATACAGGCCGACATCCGGGTATTCGATGGGCGCGCGGGCGGCAACACCGCGCCAGTCCTTGCGGGCAGAGTAACGCCCGATCAGAAAGCGGATCATCTGTTCGATATTGTCGTCCGACCCGCCCAGCCAGTATTGCATCGACAGGAACCATGCCCGCAGATCCTGCGCCTTTCCCGGGATCCAACGCAGGATTTTCGGCAGGCGCCGCAGCATCGACATCTGCTTTTCGCCGGAATTCGCGCTGGTTTTGGCGCTTGGCTTCAGCTTTTTTAGCAAGGACAGGGTGGCCGAGGCGGGCTTGCCCATATCCAGATCGCCCATGCGCGTCAGCTTGACGATGGCGGAATCCGCGATCAGGCCGACAAAGGCATCAACCCGCGGGCGCGCCTCCATCAGATCGGCCAGGATGGCGCTGATGTGTTCTTCGATGAAGATCAGATTGGCGATAATGATGTCGGCGGTTTTCAACGCCTCTTTGCAGCGGGCAAGGGCGGCAGGGCTTTCGGCCCATTCGGCGGCGGCATGGATCGAGATGGTAAGGCCGGGGAAATCCTGCGCCAGACGCGGCGCGATGCGCGCGGCGGGGCCAGCTGCATGTTGATCCAAGGTGACGACAACGATGTTGTAGCCAACTCTTGTGCCGGTGATGGGGCTTTCAGCGCGCATAATGGGCCTTTGCCTCGTACAGGGTTTCGACCGAAATCGCGGTGACGCCTTTGCCTTCGGCGTATTTCTCGGTGTTGCGGCGGGCCTTGCCCCGCACGAAGAAGGGGATCTTTTTCAGCTCGTTTTCGGCATCAGAAAGCCAGATGATCGACGCGCTTTGCAGAACCGGAGCGGCCTCGGGGGGCATCGAGCCCCCGTCTGCCGCGGCCGCAGGGGCGGCTTCCGCAAGGATCGGGCGGGCGATGTGCTGGCCGCCATGGTGCGAGGCACCGGCCTCATCATGGAATTCGAAATCGTCGCGGAACATATGCAAGAGATGTTCTTCAAGCCCCATCACCAGGGGATGCACCCAGGTATCGAAGATCACATTCGCGCCTTCCCAACCCATCTGCGGCGAATAGCGGGCGGGAAAATCCTGAACATGCACGGGGGCAGAGATCACGGCGCAGGGAATGCCAAGGCGTTTGCCGATGTGGCGTTCCATCTGAGTGCCCAGGATCAGTTCGGGTTGCAGGGCGGCGATGGCAGCCTCTACCTCAAGGTAGTCATCGCTGATCAGGGCCTCGACGCCGTAACTTTTGGCCAGGGCGCGGATCGGGCGGGCCATTTCCCGGTTGAAACAGCCAAGGCCAGCCACTTCGAACCCCATTTCTTCGCGGGCGATGCGGGCGGCGGCGGAGACATGGGTGCCATCGCCGAATATGAAAACGCGTTTGTTGGTAAGATAGGTGCTGTCAACAGAGCGGGTCCAC
>CAMFLG010000157.1 GCA_945957495.1 uncultured Pseudorhodobacter sp.
GATGTGAACGGGCTCAACTCTGGCTGGCAGGGTGCGGGCACCAAAACCGTGCTGCCGGCCGAGGCATCGGCCAAGATCACCTGCCGACTTGTCGCCGCCCAATCACCCGAAAAAGTGTTCGATCTGATCCGCGATCATGTGCAGGCCAACTGCCCGGCAGGCGTCACGATAGAGGTGCGCCGCAACCCCGGCCGCGCCGATCCGTTCCTGCTGCCCTCGGGCCACAACGGCACCGCCGTCGCCTCGCAGGTGCTGGAACAGGTCTATGGCCGCGCGCCCTACCGCACCCGTGTGGGCGGGTCGATCCCGGTGATGACGACGCTCTTGGATGTTTTGGGCGTGCATGCCGTGATGTTCGGCTTCAGCCATGACGACGAAAACCTGCACGCCCCGAACGAGTTCTTCCGGCTGGACGCCTTCCGCCTTGGCCAAACCGCCTATGGCCGCCTGCTGGAACGCCTGGCGTAGGTCGGGGTTCACCCCGACTCTACCCAAACCCAAGCCATCAATCTTCCGTTAACCACATAACCCTTTGCAAAACAAAGGCTTCCCCATGTCGCACGCGTGCGACGCCTCTGCCAGTCGGGTCAGGCCACAATCTCGCGCGGGATCACGAAATCCACCGTGATGCCCTTGCCAAACTCTGCCTCGGCCCAGCTGTCGGCGACGAAATCCACCACCAGCGTCGCCCCGGTCGGATAGCGTTCAAACTCGGAATTCAACGGCGCCACCGCCACCAGCTTTTCGGCGAAATCCGCGATGCCCGGATTGTGCCCGATCATCATCACGCAATCCGCCTGCGCGTGCCGCAGCACCGCCAGCATCACATCCGCCCCCGCATGATACAGCGCCGGTTTCAACTCCAACAACGGCGTCGCAGGCAGTGCGGGCGCAATCCCCGACCAGGTCTGCCGGGTGCGCACCGCATCCGAACACAGCACCTTTTGCGGCACATACCCGCGCGAGGCCAGCCACTGCCCCAGATCCGCCGCAGCCGCCTTGCCGCGGTCGTTCAGGGGTCGGTCATGGTCGGGCGTGGCGGGATCATCCCAGGCAGACTTCGCGTGGCGGGTCAGGATCAGACGCTTCATTTGTGGAATTGTCCCATATGATATGCCGAATGTTTTGGCAGTCTTGCATAGGCAAGGGACAGCGGGCAAGCCCGCCGCACGGCGCAGCCCGAATTCATGCATTCCGCGCCGTCCGCACTGTCCAGAAACGCATGACAGGCCGGAACATCATAGCCTTGCGCGCCCAACGCCCCCGCCGGGCAGGCCGTAACACAGGGCTGTGCGCAGTTGTCGCAAGGCCGCACCGCGCGCGGCACCTCGACCACCTCTTTCAACGCCAGCGCCCCGCGAAAGCTCACCATCAGCCCCTGCTCTGCCTGCACCAACAGCCGCACCGGGCTGTCCCACACCCGCCCCGTCCGCAACGCCCATTGATAGAACGGATGATAGGGCGGCCCGCCAAACGGAAAGACCGCCTTCGCCCCCAAATCGCAGGCCATCCTTCCGATCACCCGGCGTGACCAGCGGTCAATCGGGTCAGGCGCGCCCCATTCCGGTTGCGCCGTCACATGCGCCCAATAGCCCGGCTCTGCCGGCCCCAACAACAAAAGGCTGCGCGTGCCCGCAGGCAGGCCCGGATCGTCCTGACAGGTGAATCCGCCCAGCACCGCCAGATGATGCGGCGCGGCCATGTCTTGTATCTGTGACAGCAAACCCAATCCTGACGCCCCCGCCTTTGCGCGTGCCCCATCCTCGCGCCAAAGCCCGCGCCCTGCCGGATCAAATCCGCCCTGCTGCGCCCGAAAACGCCGTCAGCGCCCGCTGCGCGGCTTCACCCGTGGTGTGGTTGACCGGATCTGACTGCCCGCGCCGTGATCGGTGAACAGTTCCAACAGGCAGGCATTCGGAATCCGCCCGTCCAGAATCGTCACCGCCCGCGTACCCGCCTCAATCGCCATCAGCGCGGTTTCGGTTTTCGGGATCATCCCGCCTGAAATCACCCCGTCGGCGGTCATCTGGCGAATCTCTTCCGGGGTGATCTGTGTCATCACCTCGCCAGCCGCGTTCTTCACGCCGGGAACGTCGGTCAACAACAGCAGACGGTCCGCCTGCAGCGCCCCGGCAATCGCCCCTGCAGCAGTGTCGCCGTTGACGTTGAACGTTTCATTATCTGCCATGCCGGTGGCCACCGGGGCCACCACCGGGATGATGCCCGCATTGTAAAGATCGCGCAGCACCTGCACGTTCATCTCTACGGGGCGACCGACAAAGCCCAGTTCCGGGTCATCGGCCACGCAAACCATCAGGTCATCATCCTTGCCGGAAATCCCCACCGCGCGCCCGCCCGCATCCATGATCGCCTGCACGATGCGCTTGTTGACCAGACCGGACAGGATCATTTCAACAACCTGCACTGTCGCCTTGTCCGTCACCCGCTTGCCGCGCACGAATTCCGATTTGATGCCCAGCTTGTTCAGCATGTCGTTGATCATCGGCCCGCCGCCATGCACGACGACCGGGTTGACCCCGACCTGACGCATCAGCACGATGTCGCGGGCAAATTCCGCCATCGCAGCGTCGTCGCCCATGGCGTTTCCGCCGAATTTCACCACCACCACCGCGCCGGTAAAGCGTTGCAGGTAGGGCAGGGCTTCGGACAACATCTTGGCGGTGGAAATGGCGTCGGTCATGCTGAGGGTCTGCTGCTTCATGGTGGCCTCCGGGATGCGATGTTTCCTAACGGCTTTGAGGCCCCCTGCCAAGCAAAGTGTTGATCTGGCGCGAAAGTTAACAATCGGTTAAATCGATATAGTCAACCTATTGGATTCGTGTCTAAAAATTTTGTCCCGGGCCGGGACATCCGGTTCCACCTTGCATTCGCCGGGCAAAACCTTAGGTTCGCTTCGATAGAAAAAAGGGGCCAGCATGTCCGATCAGAAAACCCTCGTCCTGACCGGGGCCAGCCGGGGAATCGGCCACGCGACGGTGAAGCGGTTCGGCTCCGAAGGCTGGCGGGTGCTGACCTGCTCGCGCCAACCCTTCGATCCGCGCTGCCCCTGGCCGGGGGGCGAGGAAAACCACATCCAGATCGACCTTGCCGATCCCAACAAGACCATCGCCGCGATTGAAACCATCAAGGGCAAGATCAACGGCCGCCTGCACGCGCTGGTCAACAATGCCGGGATTTCCCCGAAAGGCCCCAAGGGCGAACGGCTCAGCACGCTGGACACCGATCTGCGGACCTGGGGGCAGGTGTTCCATGTAAACTTCTTCGCCAGCGTCATCCTGGCCCGCGGGCTGCAAAACGAGCTGACGGCGGCGCAGGGCGCCATCGTGAACGTGACTTCGATCGTCGGCTCGCGCGTCCATCCCTTTGCGGGTGCCGCCTACGCCACCTCAAAGGCCGCGCTGGCCGCCCTGACCCGCGAGATGGCGCATGATTTCGGCCCCCTCGGCGTGCGGGTAAACGCGATTGCCCCTGGGGAGGTGGAAACCGCGATCCTGTCGCCTGGCACCGAAAAGATCGTGGAAAAGCTGCCGATGCGGCGGTTGGGTCAGCCGAAAGAGGTGGCCGACGCGATCTGGTTCCTGTGTTCAGACCAGTCGAGCTATATTTCCGGCGCAGAGATTCAGGTCAACGGCGCGCAGCACGTCTGAAACCGGTAATCGCCACCCTAAACCAAGGTTGCGATGATCGCCCGCAGCGTTTCGATGCCGTCGCCCTTTTCCGAACTGGTCACAACCAGCTCTGGATAGGCCGCCGGATGTTTGGCCAGCGCCCCCTTGACCTGTTCGATGGCGGCATCGCGTTCCAGTTTCGAAACCTTGTCAGCCTTGGTCATCACCACCTGAAACGTCACGGCAGAGCGATCCAGCAGGGTGAGAATCTCTTCATCCACCGCCTTCACCCCATGCCGCGTATCAATCAGCACAAACGCCCGGCGCAGGGTTTGGCGACCCGCGAGGTAGGATTTCAGCAGCGCCTGCCATTTGGCAACCACGGGTTTCGGCGCCTCGGCATAGCCATAGCCGGGCAGGTCCACCAGAAAGCGGTTCATCTCGCCCAAGGCGAAATAGTTGATCTCTTGCGTCCGCCCCGGCGTGTTTGACGCGCGGGCAAGGTTCTTGCGCCCGGTCAGCGCGTTGATCAGGCTGGATTTGCCAACGTTTGAACGGCCCGCAAAGCACACCTCCAGTCGGTCCGGCTCTGGCAGGCCCGACATGGCCACCACGCCTTTGACAAAATCGACCGGGCCCGCGAACAGCAGGCGGCCCGCCTCACGCGCCTCGAATTCCGGTTCCGGGGCGAGGGTAAATTGCAGGCTCATGCCAGTCTCCATTCATCGCCGACCGCAATCGGCCCGCTTTCCACCACCACGGCGTAAATCCCGAAATCCTGATGGCCAAATCCCGCCTGCAGTGCGCCCAGCGTATCCGCATCGGGCACGCCGGTTTCAGGGTTCACCTTGGTGGCAACACAGCGGGTGATCCGTTCTTCTATATGCAAAACCGCACCGCCAACGCGGATATCGCGGCCGATCCAGTCAAATTCCGCCCAAGGCGCAGCCCCGTCCAGCCAGAGATTGCCGCGAAACCGGTGCGGCGACAAATCGGTTGCCATCCGCGCCGACAGGTCGGCTAGCGTCGCGCGGTTCAGGATCGCGATTGAGGCGAAGGCGCTGTCGGTCATGCCGCGCCCTGCCGTCACGATCTGCACCGGCTGCGCCCGGCCGGGCGGGTTCAGCGGCGCAACCCAGTCCAGAAACCGCGCCACGTCCAAGGCGTCATCAGGGCAGAAGGTGATCTCGCCCCGGCGCGGATGGTGCAGGGTCACGTTGCGCGTCGCCTCATCCAGCGTCGATGTGATCGCCATCAACTCCGGTGCCTTTGCCCCGCGCGCGAAGTTCACGCAGCGGTTCCAGCCCGGCTCCAGCCGCGCCGCCTCATGTGCGACGGCCCAATGCCTGTCCCACGGCAGGCACTCCCCCATCAAAAGACGAACGGACGCGAGGGCTTCGCGTCCGTGTCCCTTGATCGGGTGGCGGTAGATTTCTGCCAGCGTCCCGTTCATTTTTTCGGTTTCGTCCCCAGGTTGGCCGCCTTGGGCACCGCCTTGTTCGGGCTGCGCATGTTGCCGAAAACGTCAGGGCGTTTGCCGTGGCTCCACATGATCAGATATTGCTGGGTGAAGGTGATCGTGTTGTTGGTGATCCAGTAGATCACCAGACCGCTGGCGAAACCACCCAGCATGAACATGAAGACCCAGGGCATCCAGGCAAAGATCTGCTGTTGCACCGGATCGGCGGGTGCCGGGTTCAGTTTCTGCTGCAGCCACATGGTGATGCCCAGAAGGATTGGCAGCACCCCGATGAAGATGGTGGCAAGCAGGGTGTGCGGCGCGGGCGCGTCCCATGGCATCAGGCCAAACAGGTTGAACAGCGACGAGGTGTCCGGCGCCGACAGATCCCTGATCCAGCCAAAGAACGGCGCCTGACGCAGTTCGATGGTGACAAAGATCACCTTGTACAGCGAGAAGAAGATCGGGATCTGGATAAACACCGGAAGGCAGCCCGCAGCCGGGTTGACCTTTTTCTCTTTGTAAAGCTGCATCATTTCCTTTTGCAGCTTTTGCTTGTCCTCGCCCGCGCGTTCTTTCAGCGCCTCGATCTCGGGCTGCAATTCCTTCATCCGCGCCATCGAGGCATAGGATTTATAGGCAAGCGGCAGCACCAGAACCTTCAGGATGAAGGTCAGGCCGATGATCGCAAGGCCCATGTTGCCGATCAGGCCATGCAGCCAGTGCAGCACCAGAAAGATCGGCTTGGTCAGGAAATAGAACCAGCCCCAGTCGATCGAATCCACGAAACCGGGGATCGGTTCCAACGCGGGGTTGACGGTTGCGCCAAAGAGGCCCGACAGAAAGCTCGGCTCGTTCTGATAGCTGCTGATGGTTTCCCATTCCTTGGCGCCGGCGAACAGCCGCGTCGAGCTTTCGGCCTTGCCGCCGGGGGCAACGGTGACGGCGGGCTGACGCACCTCAACCTGATAGATATTGGCGTTGGGGACGTATTTCGCCACGGATTTGAAGGGCTTGCCCTGTTCCGGGATCAGGGTGGTCATCCAGTAGTGGTCGGTAAAGCCAATCCAGCCATCGGTGGTGGATTCGGTGATCAGGGCGGGGCCACCCTCTTTCTCGTCAACCGTCATCGAGGCGAATTTGCTGTATTTCAGCTCTTCCAGCTTGCCATCATTGCGCGAGATCATACCTTCGTGGACGACGTAGATGTTCTGCATCTTCGGCAGGCCGTGACGGGCCACGATGCCATAGGGGGCCAGACGCGCCTCGGTCGTGCCGGTGTTTTCCACGGCATCGGTGACGGTGAACATGAAGTCCTCGTCAACGGTGATGGTGCGGGTAAAATTCAGGCCCTTGCCATTTTCCCAATGCAGCGTCACCGGCTGGCCGGGGGCCAGCGTACCGCCAGAGGCAATCTTCCATTCCGATTTTGCGCCAGGCACGTCATCGCCGGTCAATCCCCCGCCGGGGGCCCAGCCGAAAACGGCATAATAGGGGAATTCCTGCCCGACCGGTGACAGCAGTTGCACGATGGGCGAATCCGGTTCGATGGTTTCGCGATAGGTTTTCAGCGACAGCATGTCCAACCGGCCGCCCAGCATCGAAATAGAGCCGGAAAGCTTTGGTGTCTCGATGGTCAGACGCGGCGATTCCGGCAAAGGTTCGGTCGAGGCGACTTCTGTGGTGGCAACAGCGGTTGCATCGGCGGCGGTAGGGGGCACCAGATCGGTTGCAGCCGGGGCGGTGGCTTCGGTGGTGGGTTCGGGGAACCATTGCGGGAAAAGCATGGGTCCGGCCACAAACCAACCCAGGATCACCAGGAAGCTAAGCACGGTTGCGAGGATGAGGTTCTTGTTCTGATCGTCCATTTGGACAGCCACCATTCCTGTTCAGGGTCTGCGTGGTTCAACAGAAGGGGGCGGGAAAGGTCAAGCGGTTTTCCCTGCGACATAGGCGTTCAGCAGGGGATTTGGCACCCAAATCGGTTCCAAACCGGAGGAAACCGGCAATCGCGCGTCGGTGCCCTGGTTGGGCGGGTTTCCCGGCCGCGGCGTGTTCACCAAAACCAAGGTCGTCC
>CAMFLG010000158.1 GCA_945957495.1 uncultured Pseudorhodobacter sp.
CTTCAGGCCCTTGAGGTCGTCGACCGTGTTGATTTCCTTGCGGAACCAGCCGCCCATCTGGGCGCCGGTATTGCCGGCCGGCAGGCCATACAGTCCCTGCGTGGCGTAAAACTCGTTCATCAGCGTGTTGCCGTTGCCCTGGTTGAACCAGGCATTCTGCAGACGGCCGTTCAAACCGAAGGGAATGGCCGTGCCGATGGCGAAGGTCGGATCCTTGCCCCAGAAATAATAAGGAACGGTGTGGCAAGCCTCAACCGTGCCATTGGTCACGGCCTCTGCCGCCTCCAGCCCGGGCACCAATTCGCCCGCGGGGAAGATCTGCAGGGTGAAATTGCCGTCGGTCGCCTCGGAAACCGCCTTGGCCATGGTTTCGGCAGCGCCAAAAATCGTGTCCAGCGATTTCGGGAAGGACGAGGTGACGCGCCAGGTGACTTTGGGCGATTCCTGCGCGATGGCGGGCGCGGCCAGAACCGATGCACCGGCAGCTGCAACGCCACCAACGGTGGCTTTGGTTAGAAAGGAACGACGATCCATATGCTTTCTCTCTCCCTGTTTATATGCCGGTCCAAGGAAGGGTCCGGCCTGCGTGGTGGCAAAACACTAACGCAGGAAGTCTGTGATAGAGAACATTTTTTTTGGCCCTTCGGCAATTTTCCCCGGGCCCGTAATTGTTTCTTTCACCCCAGGAATTATTTCCCGTTGTGAGGTGGCGCATTCGCCGGATACGGTAGCATCCGATGAAAGCGGAGGCGAAATGGCGTTCGTGATGTTTGTGGCCGGACTGGTCGCGCTGATCCTTGGCGGCGAGTTTCTGGTGCGCGGCGCTTCGGCTGTGGCCCGGCAGTTCGGGCTTTCCCCGCTTGTCATCGGCCTCACCATCGTGGGATTCGGCACCTCTGCCCCCGAATTGATGGTATCGCTGCAATCCACGCTGGCAGGCCAGCCCGATCTGGCGCTTGGCAATGCGTTGGGGTCGAACATCGCCAACATCCTGCTGATCCTAGGCATCACCGCCTGCATTGCGCCCATCGCCATGCCCTTCGCCGGGTTGCGTCGCGATCTGGGCTTCATGGTGCTGGCGGCGGCGGCGATCTGGGTGATGCTGCTGGGCGGCACGGTCAGCCATATCGAAGGCTGGCTGCTGGTCCTGGGTCTTGCGACCTTCCTGACCGTGACGCTGAAATCCGGGCAGAGCGTGGCGGAAGAGACGCAAGCCAAGCCCCTGCCCGTGTGGCTGGCCTGGGCGATGACGCTTGCGGGCCTTGTCGTGCTGGTGGTTGGCACCAAGCTGTTGATCACCGGGGCCAGTCAGATCGCGCGGTCCTTGGGCGTGTCAGAGGCGGTCATCGGGCTGACCATCGTGGCCGTCGGCACCTCGCTGCCGGAACTGGCAACCTCGGTGGTGGCAGCCCTGCGCAAGCAGACCGATATCGCGGTGGGCAATGTGGTCGGATCGAATATCTTCAACATCTTTGGCATTCTGGGGATCACGGCGGTGATTGCCCCC
The DNA here is from genome assembly GCA_945957495.1 of uncultured Pseudorhodobacter sp. GTDB lineage: Bacteria > Pseudomonadota > Alphaproteobacteria > Rhodobacterales > Rhodobacteraceae > Cypionkella. Next base: position 1,508 of record CAMFLG010000158.1, read on the forward strand.
ATCCCCGCCGCCCCCCGCTTTGCCACGATCGACATGCCTTGGGTCGCAGGCGCGACGCTTGCGGTGGTGGTGGCAAGCGCATGGCGCGGCCAGATTTCGCGGTGGATGGGCGCGGGCCTTCTGGCGGCCTATGTCGTCTATGTGCTGCTTTTGCTTTAGCGCGGCTGAGTCGGTGGCCCCTTTGCGCGAATTTACAGGGTGCGATTTAAGAAAATTGCCACCCACCCGTGCATTTCGCAAGAAATGTTCAAAATTCACCCCCGCTGCGACATTTTCCGTGTCGATTTGCGGTTGACGCCCCCTTTGCTTCCTCCTACGTTCCCGCAAAAGCAAATGGGGGCCGCCATGCGGATTATTCTAGTCGTAGTAGGAAGGACGCGCATGGGCCGGTGACGGTAAGACCATAAGGTTCCCCATGCGCCCCCGAATAACCCCGGGGGCTTTTTGTTGACCAAAGCTGAAGTAGCAAGGATACGGGACGATGAATGTGCAGATGACCGGCGCGCGGATGGTGGTTCAGGCTCTGAAGGATCAGGGCGTCGATGTGGTCTTTGGCTATCCGGGCGGGGCCGTTCTGCCGATCTATGACGAGATCTTTCAGCAAAACGATATCCGTCACATCCTGGTGCGCCACGAACAGGGCGCGATCCACATGGCCGAGGGCTATGCCCGTTCGACCGGCAAGGTGGGCGTGGCCCTGGTGACATCCGGCCCGGGTGCCACCAATGCCGTGACCGGCCTGACCGATGCGCTGCTCGACAGCATCCCGCTGGTGGTGTTGTCCGGGCAGGTGCCGACCTTCATGATCGGCACGGACGGGTTTCAAGAGGCCGACACCATCGGCATCACCCGCCCCTGCACGAAACACAACTGGCTGGTGAAAGACACGGCCAAGCTGGCGGAAACCATCCATCAGGCGTTTCACGTCGCCAAATCCGGCCGTCCTGGCCCGGTGCTGATCGACATTCCGAAAGACGTGCAATTCGCCAATGCCATCTACACGCCGATGGAGAAGGCCAAGGTTTCGCATTACCAACCGCAGGTGAAGGGCGACATCGACGCCATCACCCGTATGGTGGAACTGATGGAAACGGCTGAACGGCCGATCTTTTACACCGGCGGCGGGGTGGTGAACTCTGGCCCGGCGGCAAGCCAGCTGCTGCGCGAATTTGTCGAAGCCACCGGCTTTCCGATCACCTCGACCCTGATGGGCCTGGGCTGCTATCCGGCCTCGGGCAAATCCTGGCTGGGGATGCTGGGGATGCATGGGCTTTACGAGGCCAATCTGGCGATGCACGGCTGCGATCTGATGATCAACGTCGGCGCGCGGTTTGATGACCGCATCACCGGCCGGATCAAGGATTTCAGCCCGCGTTCGAAAAAGGTGCATATCGACATCGACCCCTCGTCGATCAACAAGGTGATCCATGTGGATGTGCCGATCGTGGGCGATATCGGCCATGTGCTGGAAGATGCGCTGCGGATCTGGAAGGCGCGCGGCCGCAAGGTCAACAAGGACGGTCTGGCCAAGTGGTGGAAACAGATCGCCGAGTGGCGGGCGGTGAAATGCCTGAGCTACAAGCCCTCCGACAAGATCATCAAACCGCAACACGCGCTGGAACGGCTTGAGGCGCTGACCAAGGGCATGGACCGCTATATCACCACCGAAGTGGGCCAGCATCAGATGTGGGCGGCGCAATACCTTGGCTTCGAGGCGCCGAACCGCTGGATGACCTCTGGCGGGCTAGGCACCATGGGCTACGGCCTGCCCGCCTCGATCGGTGTGCAGATCGCGCATCCTGAGGCTTTGGTGATCAACGTCGCGGGCGAGGCGTCCTGGCTGATGAACATGCAGGAAATGGGCACCGCGATGCAATTCCGCGCGCCGGTCAAGCAGTTCATCCTGAACAACGAACGCCTTGGCATGGTGCGCCAGTGGCAGGATCTGCTGCACGGCCAGCGCTATTCGCAAAGCTGGTCGGAAAGCCTGCCCGATTTCGTGAAACTGGCCGAGGCCTTTGGCTGCAAGGGCATCCAGATTTCCGATCCGAAGGATCTGGACGACGCCATCATGGAGATGATCCGCTATGACGGCCCGGTCATCTTCGATTGCCGGGTGGAAAAGCACGAAAACTGCTTCCCGATGATCCCCTCGGGCAAACCGCATAACGAGATGCTCTTGGGCGACGCCGACACCGACGGCGCCATCGGCACCAAAGGTGCGGTGCTGGTGTGATTGTGAGCACCTCATGAGGAAATGCTTAGACATAGTTCTCATATTGTTCGCGTCGGTCTTTTCGAGCGCCGCAATGGCTGAAAATTCTGTAGCGGGCTTAACGGATTATGTGAGCAAGATACCAAGAGGAGTTCTAAGCATTCCAGCGCAATGGTTTGAAATGGAATCCTCTGTAGGATGGGAAAAGATGATGCTCGTTATCGGTTACGCCGACAATGAGTCCGTATGTAAGTCATTGTTGGTAATAGCAAAAAAAGATAGCCCTGATCGCAACTTTCGTTGTGGGCCAGCAAACTAAAGGGAACGAAATGTCTCCGCTGAACATCAAAAAAGGCTCCACCAGCCACTCCGCCTATGACTTGCGGGATCCGCATTCCGAGGTGATCGAAACCCACACCTTGGCCGTCGTGGTCGATAACGAAAGTGGGGTTCTAGCCCGCGTGATCGGGCTTTTCTCCGGGCGCGGCTATAACATCGAAAGTCTGACCGTGGCCGAAACCGATCACGCCAGCCACCTCAGCCGCATCACCGTTGTGACCACCGGCACGCCGCAGGTGATCGAACAGATCAAGGCACAGCTGGCGCGGATGGTGCCGGTGCATGCGGTGCATGACCTGACCGTCGAGGGCCCCGCCGTGCAACGCGAACTGGCGCTGCTGAAGGTGGCAGGGCGCGGCGAGGCGCGCATCGAGGCGCTGCGTCTGGCCGAGATCTTTCGCGCGCATGTGGTTGATTCGACGCTGGAATCCTTTGTCTTTGAAATGACCGGTACGCCGGAAAAGATCGACAGCTTTGCCGAACTGATGCGCCCCCTGGGCCTGCGGGAAATGGCACGCACCGGGGTTGCGGCCCTCTCGCGCGGCGCCTGATCCTCACGCCTGCGCGACCCATTCGCGCAGGCCATTTCCGCCGCCCGCGATCTGGCCTATAGCTGGGCGCAACAGGAGGCGAGCATGATCGTTGAATTCGGACATTTCGCGCTGGTGCTGGCGTTTTCGGTGGCGCTTGTGCAGACGGCATTGCCGCTGTGGGGCGCATGGCGGCGCGATGCGCGGTTGATGGCAGTGGCGGATCCGGCCGCGCTTTTGCAATTTCTGCTGATCGGGATTGCCTTTGCGGCGCTGACCTATGCCTTTGTCACCTCTGACTTTTCGCTGAAACTGGTGGTCGAGAATTCGCACACCGACAAGCCGATGCTCTATAAGATCGCCGGTGTCTGGGGCAACCATGAGGGCTCGCTTCTGTTGTGGGTGCTGGCCCTTTCGGGGTTTGGCGCCTGTGCGGTTCTGTTTGGCAACAACCTGCCCGCCACGCTGAAGGCACGGGTTCTGGGCGTGCAGGGTTCCATCGGCGTCGCCTTCATGGCCTTCATGCTGTTGACTTCGAACCCGTTCCTGCGGCTGGAAAACCCGCCGCTGAACGGCAACGACCTGAACCCGCTGCTGCAAGACCCCGGATTGGCTTTTCATCCGCCCTTCCTGTATCTGGGCTATGTCGGCCTTTCGATGAGCTTTTCCTTCGCCATCGCGGCGCTGTTGGAAGGCCGCGTCGATGCCGCCTGGGGCCGTTGGGTGCGGCCCTGGACGTTGATGGCCTGGACGTTGCTGACCATCGGCATCGCCATGGGGTCGTGGTGGGCCTATTACGAACTGGGTTGGGGCGGGTTCTGGTTCTGGGATCCGGTGGAAAATGCCAGTTTCATGCCCTGGCTGATCGGGGCCGCGCTGCTGCATTCCGCCATCGTGGTGGAAAAGCGCGAAAGCCTGAAGGCGTGGTCAATTCTGCTGGCGATTCTGGCCTTTGGCTTTTCGCTGACGGGCACCTTCATCGTGCGTTCTGGCGTGATCACCTCGGTGCATGCCTTTGCCAATGACCCGGCGCGGGGCGTGTTCATCCTGATGATTCTGGGCTTGTTCATGGGCGGGTCGCTGACCCTGTTTGCCTTCCGCGCCGGATCGCTGGACGCAAAGGGTGTCTTTGCAATGATCAGCCGCGAAAGCGCGCTGGTGGCCAACAACGTCTTGCTGGCTGTCTCGGCCTTCGTGGTGTTTATCGGCACGATCTGGCCCTTGGTGGCCGAACTTTTGTGGGCGCGCAAACTGTCGGTTGGCGCGCCGTTCTTTGACGCGGCCTTTACCCCCTTCATGGTGCTGATCGCGCTGATCCTGCCGGTGGGGTCGATGCTGCCGTGGAAGCGCGCCGATCTGGGCCGAGTGCTGCGGCAGTTGCGCGGTGTGGCGGTGCTGGCGCTGGCGATTGGCCTGTTGGTCTATGCGGTGCAAACCGGACGCTCGGCGCTGGGGCCGGTGGGGGCGGCACTGGGGGCCTGGGTGGTGATGGGCGCGCTGGTGGATCTGGTGCAGCGCGCCGGGCGGGGCGGTCTGTCAGACCGGCTGTCGCGTCTGACCCGCCTGCCCCGCGCCGATTGGGGCAAGTTCACCGCGCATTCCGGGCTGGGCGTCACCATCTTTGCCGTGGCCGCAATGACCGCCTGGGTGACGGAAGATATCCGCGTGGTCAAGGTCGGCGAAAGCTTTGCGCTGGGGCGCTATGAGGTCACGCTGGTCGCCGTTAACGCAGCCAAGGGACCGAACTATACCACCACCATGGCCGATATGCGCGTCTCGCTGAACGGGCGCGAAATCGCCATGATGCACCCCGAAAAGCGGATGTATCCGGTGCAGGCGATGCCCACCACTGAAGCCGCCATTCATCAGGGCGTGTTCCGCGACCTGTATCTGGTGATCGGCGATCCGCAAGACGGCGGCGGCTATGCGGTGCGCAGCTATATCAAACCCTTTGCCGATTGGATCTGGGCCGGGGCGATGCTGATGGCTTTGGGCGGCGCGCTCAGCCTGTCTGACCGCCGCTTCCGTGCTGCCGCAGGCGCGCGCCGCAGCGCCGCCGCCCAGCCTGCGGAGTAGCCTGATGCGCGCCCTGATCCTTGCCCTGGCCCTGATCGCCTCGCCCGCCTTCGCGGTGCAACCCGGCGAAATGCTGTCCGACCCGGCGCTGGAGGCGCGCGCCCGCGCGATTTCCGAAACGCTGCGCTGCCCGGTCTGTCAGGGCGAAACCATCGACGATTCCAATGCGCCGATCAGCCGCGATCTGCGCCTTGCGGTGCGAGAGCGTCTGGTTGCGGGCGACAGTGATGCGCAGGTGATCGACTATATCGTTGATCGCTATGGCGAATTCGTGCTGTTTGAACCCCGCGCCACGGGGTCTGGCCTGATCTTGTGGCTGGCGGGCCCGGCGATGTTGCTGGCGGGGCTTGGCGTTGCCTTTGCCACCACCCGCAAACGCGCCGCCGCCCCCGAGGCTGCCAGCCTGAGCGATGACGACAAGGCCCGGCTGGCGGATTTGATGAAAGAGTGACGCGGGGCTTCGCTTTCCCAAGCGCGCCGCCC
>CAMFLG010000159.1 GCA_945957495.1 uncultured Pseudorhodobacter sp.
GGGCTTGCCATCTGCCGCGAGATCATGGCGAATCTTGGCGGAACAGTGTCTTACCTGCCGGGGCAAAGCGGGGCGGCGTTTCGGGTGACGGTGCCGCTGCGTCTGGAAATGCCTGCGACGTAAACGCTTTGTTAGCCCGCTCGCCCTAGCCTGTAGGGGCGCAGGATGGGGGCAGATGTGGCACAGACCGGTTCTGACAATGTGATCCGCCGCAAGATCGCGGCAAGTGGCGCAGAGCGCGGCGAAGGCGGGCCGGGGGCGGATCGCGGCTGGCGGCTGGCCCTTGCACGGGCGGCGCGTGACCTGCTGAAACTGCCGCTGGAGGTGGCGCGGCTGACGATGGGGCAACTGTCATTGGCAGAGGTGCTGGATCTGCCGCCAGACCGCGCCCTGATTGCGATGTTGCAGGGCCCGGGGGAGGGCGTGGGCCTGATGGTGCTGGCGCCCGAGGTGCTGGCCGCGATGATCGAGGTGCAGACGCTGGGCAAGGTTGCCACCGCACCGCTGACCCCGCGCAAACCCACCCGCACCGATGCCGCGATGGTGGCCGATGTGGTGGATGCCGCCTTGGAGGGGTTGGAAATCGCGCTGGCGGAAGAGGCCGATCTGGTCTGGGCGGGCGGGTTTCGCTATGCCTCGTTTCTGGATGATCCGCGCCCGCTGGGGTTGCTGTTAGAGGATGTCGCCTACCGCGTGCTGCGCTGCGATGTGGCGCTGGGGCATGGCGCGCGGGCGGGGCAGGTGGTGCTGGCGCTGCCCGCCGAAGGGCGCGGGCGCAAACCCATCCGCCCGCTGGCCGAAGCAGAGGCAGAGGTGCAGGCCGGCCCCGCCTTTGCCGAGGCGCTGGCGGCACAGGTTGAGGCCGCCGATTGCGTGCTGGATGCGGTGCTGGCGCGGGTGACGCTGCCGCTGACGCGGGTGCTGGATCTGACGGTGGGCGAGGTGCTGACGCTGCCGCGTGCCGGTATTGACCGCTTGAGCCTTGTCGGGCTGGACGGGCGGTCTTTGTCCGAAGGCAAGCTCGGCCAACAGCGCGGCATGCGCGCGATCCGCCTGACCGAGGCGGAGCGACCGGTGAAGGCGGCGGTTGGCACCAACGTTCTGCCGGTGGCAGAGCCTGCGCCGCAGACACAGCGAAGGACGGCGTGATGATCTGGCTTTGGCCTTTGGGCATTCTGGCGGTTTGCGCGGCGGTCGGGCTGCGCAAACCGGGCTGGATTTCAGTCCTTGCCGCCCGCCGCATCGGCGGCCAGCGCGTCGATCTGGCCGCGCAGCGGTTCCAGATTATAGCCATATTTCGATGGCACGCGGATCAGATCATCCGTCGATCGGGTTCCGGCATGGACCAGCGCCCAGACCACCGAACAGCGGTTGCCCGAGGCGCAATAGGCAAAGACCGGGCCGGGCGCGTCGGCGATGGTCTGCGACTGAATCCGGACGTTTTCCATGGTCAGCCCACCGGGAATGACCGGATTGGCGACAAAGGCCAGACCCAGTTCTTCCGCCGCGGCTTTCATCACGGCGGTGTGCAGATGCGAGGGAATCTCGCCATCTGGGCGGTTGTCGATGATGGTGGTATAGCCCGCAGCCTTGACCGCGGCGAGGTCGGCAGGGTCGATCTGCGGCGAAACGGCGTAGGTCGGTGTCAGGGGACGGATTTCCATTTTGCTCCTCGGGGTGGTTTGGGTCAGGCGGCCAAAAATCTGGGCACGCAGACCGGGTGCGAACAGCATACCGGCCAACATGGCAAGAAGAAAGAGCCCGCCCCCCCAGCCGCCAAAGCTGATCGAGGCCAAGGCCGGGCCGGGGCACAGCCCGACCAGCGCCCAGCCGATGCCGAACAGCACCGATCCGGTGATCAGTTCGGGGGTGACGTCATCGCTTGGCAGGTCGGGCAGATCAAGATCGAGAAAGGTCTTTTGCCGCCGGGCCGCGATGCGCCAGGCCACGGCCATCGGCAGGATCGCCCCACCCATCACGAAGGCCAGCGTCGGATCCCAGTCGCCGAACACATCCAGCCAACCCTGCACCTTGGTGGTGTCGATCATGCCCGAAACCGTCAGACCCGCGCCGAACAACCCGCCCGCCAGCAGCGCAAACAACAGCCGCTGCATCAGATCACCCCCAGAACGTGGCGCAGCAGCGCCAGCGTCAGCCCGCCCGCGACGATGTAGAACACCGTGGCCACGATCCCGCGCAGCGAAAGGCGGGAAATGCCGCAGACGCCATGGCCCGAGGTGCAGCCATTCGCCCAGCGGGTGCCAAGCCCCACAAGCAGGCCGCCAATGACGATGACCGCCCAATTCGAGGTGATATGGGTGTCAACGACACGGTACAAAGGCACCAACAGCGGCGGCACGGCAATCAGTCCGACCAGAAACGCCACGCGCTCTGCCCAGTTCGACCAGCCGGTGCGGTCGATCAGCCCGCCGATGATGCCAGAGGCACCCATGATGCGCCCGTTCATCAACAGAAACACCGCCCCGGCCAGCCCGATCAGCAGCCCGCCGGTGAAGCCCCAAATCCAGTCGTGATTGCCCATTCTGTTCCCAATTCAACGCCGCTCAAAGCCCGTTGATCGGCACCTTGAGATAGCTAAGCCCGTTGTCTTCCGGCTCGGGCATCTGGCCCGCGCGCATGTTGACCTGCAGAGAAGGCACAATCAGCCGGGGCATGGCAAGGGTGGCGTCACGTTTTTGCCGCAGGGCGACGAAGTCTTGCTTGGGGCGGCCCGATCCGACGTGGATATTCAGGGCCTTTTGCGCGCCCACGGTGGATTCCCAGGCATAAACATCGCGGCCCGGCGCCTTGTAATCGTGGCCGACGAAAATGCGGGTGTCGTCGGGCAGCGCCAGGATGCGCTGCACAGAATCGAACATCACCTCTGCCGAACCGCCGGGGAAATCGCAGCGCGCGGTGCCGAAATCGGGCATGAAAAGGGTGTCGCCGACAAAGGCCGCATCACCGATCACATAGGTCAGGCAGGCGGGGGTGTGGCCGGGCGTGTGCATCACATCCACCCGCATCTGGCCGATCATCAGGCTGTCCCCCTCGGCAAACAGCCGGTCGAATTGCGAGCCGTCGCGGCGAAAGCGGGTGCCCTCGTTGAACACCTTGCCGAAGGTTTCCTGCACCACGGTGATCTGATCGCCAATGCCGATCTTGCCGCCCAAAGCCTCTTGCAGATAGGGCGCGGCCGAAAGGTGGTCGGCATGAACATGGGTTTCAAGAACCCATTGCAGATCAAGGTCTTGGTCCTTGATAAAGGCGATCACCGCATCGGCAGAGCGGGTATCGGTGCGCCCCGAGGCGTAATCGAAATCCAAGACGGAGTCGATCACCGCGCAGGCGCGGCCCTGCGGCTCTTTCACGACATAGGTGATGGTGTTGGTGGCTTCGTCGAAAAAGGCGTGAACGGCGGGATGCATGGCAACCTCATATCTTGCGATGGTTCCAATATAGAGGGCGCTCTATACATTGCAATGCAGGAATGTATTCAGGGCCTTCGGATTGATTTGTGTCAAGGCGGTAACAGGCCACCGGCCTATGCTGGGCCGAAGAACAGGAGAGCCCCATGATACCGATTTCCACCCGCAAGGCGCAACTTGAATCCCGGCTGGCCGATCTGAAAAGCCGGATGGCAGGGATAGAGACAGAGCTGGATTCGCACCAGTCCGCGGATTGGGAGGAACTGGCGACCGAACGCGAGACGGACGAGGTGCTGGAAGGCATGGGGATCAGCGCGCAGCAGGAAATCCGCAAGATCGAGGCGGCCTTGGCGCGGATAGAGGCGGGCGAATACGGGTTCTGTGCCAAATGCGGCAAGGAAATCGGGGAAGAGCGGCTGAATGTTGTGCCGTTCACGCCGTTCTGCCGCAGCTGCGCGGCGTAAGGGGGAAAGCCATGACCAGACGTGCGGATGAAAACCCGATGATCCATATGGTGGAAGAGATGGTCGAGGCGGTTGCCGCCACGCAGACGGTGGGCCTGCGGATGCTGCGGGCCGAGATGGAGGCGCTGACGCATGTGATGCCCGGCGTGGGCCATCCGGTGACGGATGCCGAACGGGCGGCGGCGGATCTGAAGATCGAGGCGGATTTCGACAATATGCCGGTCTGATCCGCCGGTGCCTGCAGCAATCTTGTTGCCAAACGGGGGTTTGCGCCGCTTAATGTGGCAACGGATTTGGGGCGGGTGACGATGGACGCAGCGGCGGCAACGACGACGGCTGTGCGGCAGGAACGCCGCGACGGGCTGTTGTTGCTGGTCATGGGCGCGCGCCCGCTGAACACGATGACCGCCGATCTGCGGGCCGGGCTGGCCCAGGGACTGGCGGTGGCGGCGGCGGATCCGGCGCTGCGGGCGGTGGTGATCTGTTCGGCGCTGCCGCTGTTTTCCGCCGGGGTTGAGGGCGCGGAGGCTGCGGTAAGCCGGGCTGCGCCCAGTTTGGCGGCGCTGTGCCAACAGATTGAATCTATGGCAAAACCGGTGGTCGTGGCGCTGAATGGCAATGCCTTGGGCGGCGGGATGGAGGTTGCGCTGGCCGCACATGGCCGGGTGGCGCAAGAGGGCGCGCGGCTGGCCTTTCCCGAGGTCAGTCTGGGCGGGGTGCCGAAGGCGGGGGCGACGCAACGTCTGCCGCGCCTGATCGGCGCCGAGGCCGCGTTGCGGTTGCTGTTGGACCCCGGCCCGGTGACGGCGGCGCAGGCGCTGGCGATCGGGCTGGTGGATACTGTTGTGGTGGCCGGGCTGATCGAAAGCGCGATCACGCTGGCGCAACAGATGGTTGAGGCTTTGGCGGGGCGGGCGCCACGCAAAACCTCTGACCGGCGCGATGGTTTTCGCGACCCCAAGGCCTATCAGGTGGCGATTGCGGCGGCGCGGGCCAAATATGTGCAAGCACATCTTCCGGCGGCGGGGCAGGCGATTGATTGTGTCGAGGCCGCGCAATTACTGTTGTTTGAACAAGGGCTTGCCTTTGAAGAGCAGGCGGCGGCAATGCTGGATCAGACGCCGCAGGCCGCGGGGTTGCGGCATGTTCTGGCGGCAGAGCAGCTGGCCGCGCAACCCCCGCACGCGCTGGTGGGCAAGGCTTTGCCCGAGCTGCGGGCGATTGGGCTGTGGGGCGGTGGCGAGCGGGCGGCAGACCTGGGGGTGCAGGCGCTGACGCGCGGGCTGCGGGTGGCGTTGATCGAACCGGACCGGGCGGTCTTGGTCAAGACGGTGGAACAGATCGCGGCGCGGCAGGCGGCGATGGTGACTGAGGGGCGGCTGAGCGAGGCTGCGCGCGATGCCGATTGGGCCAGACTTGGTTCCAGCATGGTCGCGTCTTATCTGGGCAGCGTCGATGTGATTCTTGCCTCGGTCGAGGCGGGGCGGCTGCCGGTACAGACCGAAGTGCCGGTGCTGCCGCTGGGGGCGCTGCCGGCGCAGGCGGTGGCGGGGCGGATCGGGTTGCAGGCGGCGATGGCGGCGGGCCTGCCGGCCGAGCTGAGCTTTACCGAAGGCGCCGACCCGCGCGTGCTGGCGCTGGGTCTGGCATTGGCGCGGCGGCTGGGGTGGCGGGCCTTCGTGACCGGGCCGGGCGGGCCGATGGTGCAGCGGCTGCGCGCGGCCTTGTCGGCGGCGATTGCGGCGCAAGAGGCCGCGGGCGTTGCGCGTGAGACGGTGATGGCGGCGCTGGCGTCTTTCGGCATTGGCGGGACGGGGCGCACGATTTTGCCCAGCCCGCCCGCCGAGGGCAAAGGCGTGCTTGAGGCCTGCCTTGCCGCCTTGGCCAATCAGGGCGCGCGGTTGCTGGGCGAGGGCGTGGCGCGCAGGCCCGCCGAGGTGGATGCGCTTGCCGTGGCGGCGGGGTTGTTTCCGCGTTGGCAGGGTGGGCCGATGTTTTGGGCCGACCGGCGCGGGTTGCTGGTGCTGCGGTCGGATCTGCGCCACCGGGCCGAGGCTGCGCCGCAGATCTACACGCCTGCTGCGATTTTTGATGACCTGATCGCGGATGGCCGCAATTTCGCGGCGCTTGACCGCGGCAAGGTCTGATCGGCCTCAGGCCAGGATCACACCGATCACCACCATCATCAGGCCGATGCCGGAAATCCCCAGGGCTGCCATGTTCAGCGCCACCGCCTTTTGCAGGGCTGCGCGCATGTCCGCCTCTGGCAGGGCCTGTTTGCGGATGCCGATGACCATCTTGACGCACCACAAGAGCGCGATGATGCCCAGAACGGTGAGGGCAGAGCCAATCCAGATCAGCAGGTCCATAGCGCATCCTTCGTCTTTGTCGGGCGATATGGCGGGGTACTGCCTTGCACGCGGCCTTGCAAGCCCCCGCCCGAATGGGAACGCGCCGCTTGAACCCGGGCCCGCGCGCGGATAGGTACGGCGCATCCCTGCAGATCAGTCGAGAGAAGTGCCATGAATGACGTGACCGCCGCCTATAACGTGACCGCCGACGAGTTGCGCCAGTTCATCGAACGGGCTGAACAGCTGGCGGCCGAAAAGAAAGACATCGCCGAACAGGAAAAAGAGCTGTTCGCCGAGGCCAAGGGGCGCGGTTATGACACCAAGGTGATGCGCAAGGTCATCGCCCTGCGCAAGCGCAAGCCTGATGAGATTGCCGAGGAAGAGGCGATCATGGATATGTACAAAGCCGCCCTTGGCATGCAGTAAACGGCACGGCCCCGGGCGGTGCAGGTTTGCGCCGCCCCGTTTCGATCAGGGCGCGATAAAGCTGACGCCGTCCATATGCGCGATGCGGTAGACATCCTCGTCATAGCTTTGAGTCAGTTCATCGACGATTTGTTCTGTCCAGCCGGGCAGTTCAACCTCGACCTCGATACGTTCGGCCAGGGCGAATTTATCCAGAAAGGCCGAAACGATCTTGCGCCGCTGCAGGATGGTTCCGGGCGGGTGGCTTTCGAGATAGCTGTTCATCCGGGTCAACCCCTCGCCCGACATCAGGCTGGCCAGCAAATCCTGCTCGCCTTCAAGCACGGCATTTTCCGGCAGGCCGCTGACGGCGCGCAAAACCTCGGGCCAGACCAAGGGCTTAACTGCAACGCACCGTATCTACAGGGGGACGCCGGGATTGACGCGCAGTATCCT
>CAMFLG010000160.1 GCA_945957495.1 uncultured Pseudorhodobacter sp.
GGTCAGGGTGACGGATTCGGGTTCCAGCGCGACGGCATGGGGTTCGCCCACAACGCGGTTGGCGCCCAGACGGTTCATCTTGTGGCGTTTGACCATTTGCAGGAACTGGTGGGTGTCGGTCATCGCATCCCAATCCGCCCGCAGATCGGCGGCGCGCGCAGGATCTGCCTTGGCCGGTTCGGTGGGCTTGGCGGGGCTGAACGTGAGGGACGGCGATTGTTCGGTCAGGCGCAGGGTGCTGACCAGCGTTGCAAAGCCTGCGTGGTTCGACTCTGTCTTCAGATGCACCTTGTGAACCGCATCGCCTGCTGCATCGAACACCTGCAGGCTGCGTTTGATGCTGCCATCAGGTGCCTCTTCCTCGACCGCAAAGCCATGCACCCAATGCGACGGGAACATGCGCATGTCGATTTCCGGGTCCAGCACCATCGCGGCGTGCGGGCCGCCGTGATAGTCGCTGTAATGGCCCCGCCGTTCGTGGACGCAAGAGGTGTTGCGGGTCAGCGCCAGCACATCGCCCAGCGTGCCGATCAGCGGAAACAGGGCGTCCGGCGTTGCATCAATCGCGGTAACACCATGGCCGATATGGGCGGCCACCAGCGCTGCCTCTGGGATGCCATTTGCCGCCGCAAAGTCGCGGGCACGGGATTTGGGGGATTCGCGGCGCAGCGCGCGGATCGTGGCGGGGTCAAGCACAGAGATCTGGCCGTCGGCCATTGTGGCATCCTTTCATCGCATTTTGTCATGAAGGGCGCATATCTGGCGGGCCGGATCGGGGTGAAAACCCTGTTGGCCGAGGCTGGGGCGCGGGTGTGTCAAGTGTTGGAAAGAATACTTGACAATAACTATAGGTAATTCTAGAGGCTATTTCCTGACAGTTCAAGTCGGAATATTCCGAAGCCTGTCAACCAGCCAGCACGCTCGCATTTCGCCGCGGCCAGCCCTTCCCCTAATCTTCATTCCGAAGGGATGACCATGCTGCTGCACCCCTCTGCCCGGTTCGGGCGAATTTCACTTTTGGTTTCCGTCAGCGCGATTGCGATGACGCTTGCCACATCGCCTGCCACTGCCCAACAGGCCGAACCGGACAGCGTATTTCAGATGCTGGGCCGGATCATCTTTGGCACCGGCACCCCGAAGCTTGCGATTGACACACCGCAGGCCGTGACGGTGATCGAACAGGAAGAGCTGGACCGCGATCAGCCCAGCAACATCACCGATCTGTTCACCGGGGTTCCGGGTGTGCAGGGCACCGGTGCCTCTGCCCGACCCTTGGGGCAATCGTTCAACATCCGCGGGATCGGCAATGCCGAACAAACCGCGTCGGCGGCGCGGATCATCGTGACGGTGGATGGCGCGCCGAAATTCTTTGAACAGTACCGGATGGGATCGTTCTTTGGCGATCTGGACCTGTACAAACGGGTTGAGGTGCTGCGCGGCCCGGCCTCATCCACGTTGTACGGATCGGGGGCAATCGGCGGTGTGGTTGCCTTTACCACCAAGGATGCCAGCGATTTTCTGGTTGCGGGCGCAGACAACGCGCTGCAGGTCAAGCTGGGCTATGACAGCAACGGCGACACCCTGCGCGCAGGCGCGATCTATGCCACGCGGCAGGGCAACGCCGAATACCTTCTGGCGCTGAACAATGCCTCGGGCGGCGACATGGTGGATGGCGCGGGTGAGATCATTCCGGGCACTGCGTTCAATTCGATGTCGGGTCTGTTGAAAGGCACCTGGGTGCTGGGCGATGACGCCGATCAAAGCATCACCTTCTCGATGTCGCGCACTGACAGCGATCTGGATGACACGGCGGTGGCGCAAACAGGTGGCGCGGCGGCTTCGCAATTCGGCACCGCCGATATTCACACCATCGACGACACCATCTCGCTGACCTACAACAACGCCGCGTCGGACAATCCGTGGCTGAACCTGACGGCGCAGCTTTCCTATACAGACACCACCGCCGACAAGGACAACTTCCTGTACGGATTCTTGTGCGCGCCGGGCCGCAATGCCGTGCTGTGCGATTCAAGCTATGGCTATTCCACCACCTCACTGAAGGTCGAAAACACCGCTGATCTGAGCACGGGTCTGTGGGAAAACTACCTGATCGCCGGGGTGCAGTGGACGGGGCAAGAGCGCACGGCCTCTTCTTCGGTAGGCGATCTGGCATTTCACCCCGAAGGCACCGCCGACACAACGGGCGTCTATCTGCAGGGCGAATTCGTCTGGAATGAAAAGCTGACCCTGATCCCCGGTCTGCGCGCGGATTTCAGCACCATTACCCCGGGGCGCGGCGCGGTTCTGGCGGGCGGCGCTGCGCAATCGGACACCGCCGTTTCGCCGAAACTGGCGGCGATGTATCAGGTGACGGACAACTTCTCGCTGTTCGGCACATTGGCCAAGACCGAACGGATGCCGACGCTGGACGAATTGTATTCGTCCGAGGCGGCCAGCAGCCTGCCCGCGCGCACGCCCAGCCTGAACCTGGAAAAAGAACAGGCGACGACGGTTGAACTGGGCTTCACCTGGCAAAGTCAGGGGTTGTTGCAGGCCGACGACAGCCTGCAGATCAAGGCGACGGCGTTCAACAACGATCTGACCAACATGATTGCGGTCACGCCGCGCGTGGTGGGTGGCGCGGCGGTGCCCTATTTCAGCAATATCGACAGCGCGCAGATCTGGGGCGGCGAGGTTGAGGCGTTCTATGATGCCGACCGCTGGTTCAGCCAGCTGGCCTATTCCAACGTACGGTCGAAGGACAATGCGACGGGCCTGACACTGGCCGATACACCGGCAGAGAACGTGGTGCTGACGGTGGGGGCAAAGTTCCCGGTTCAGAACATGACGATCGGCTGGCGTGGGTCGTATTTCGATGCGATCACCACCTCTTCGGCCACCACAAGCGCGCCGTCCTATGACACGCAGGATGTGTTCGTGACCTGGGCCCCGGAAGAGGGCGGTCTGGCCGGATTCCAGGTGAACCTGATGGTCGAAAACATCTGGGACGCGGAATATCGCAACAACCTGTCACTGGACAATGCGCCCGGGCGCAACACCAAGCTGACTGTCGCCAAGATCATCACGTTCTAGGACATGGCGATGCGGCGCAGTCTTGTTTTGTCCTTGGGTCTGATGCTGCCGCAAGTTGCGGCCGCACAGGGCCTTGACCACGCCCCGATTCCGGTGGTGCAGATGCTGGCATCGGCGCATGTGGTGGTGCAGGGGGTCAGCGCCATTCTGGCGCTGGCACTGTTCGCCACAACGACAATCCTGCTGTACAAGGCGGTGGCCCTGCCAGTGGCGGCGCGGCGGCTGCGGCACAGCCGGGCGCTGATCACCAATGCCGCATCGTTGGCGGCACTTGGCCCGGCGCTGGCGGCGCGGCGCGATCCGGCGGCCCTTATGGCAGAGGCTGCGCTGACGGAAATGGCGGCATCGGCGGGGTTGGTGGCCACAGCGGGGCCCGCCGGGGTGAAAGAACGCGTGCGCGCGACGCTGGAGCAGATCGCGGCAGAGGCGGCGGGGCGGCTGCGGGCCGGAACGGGCATTCTGGCCACCGTTGCCTCTACCGCGCCGTTCATCGGGCTGTTCGGCACGGTCTGGGGCATCATGTCCAGCTTTCTGGCGATATCGGCACAGAAAACAACCAATCTGGCCGTGGTCGCCCCGGGCATCGCCGAGGCGCTGCTGGTCACTGGCTTTGGTCTGGTGGCGGCGATTCCGGCGGTGATCGTTTACAACGTCATCCTGCGCCGGGTGGCGCGCTGGCGGGTGGACCTTGCGGGTGCGGCGGTGGCGGTTGAGGCGCATCTGAGCCGCGAGTTGGACCGGCGCGCGACCGAAGGCAGGGGGGCGTGATGGCAGGCGGAATTTCCGGCGGCGAAGGTGATTTGTCAGAGGCGGCAGAGATCAACGTCACGCCCTTTATCGACGTGATGCTGGTCTTGCTGATCGTGTTCATGGTGGCAGCGCCCCTCTCAACGGTGGATGTGCCGGTGAACCTGCCCACGAGTTCGGCCCCGCCGCCCGAACGCCCCGATGACCCGATCATCGTGACCCTGACGACCGACCTTTCGCTGAGCGTCAATGGAACGCCGGTTGTGGGCGACGGGCTGGCCGCAGCCTTGACAGCCGCCAGCGACGACAAGCCGGAAACTCCGGTGGTTATCCGGGCGGATCGCGGGATTGCCTATGGCGAAATCATGGGCCTGCTGGACCGGATGCGTGATGCCGGGTTCCTGAAGGTGGCCTTGGCCGGGACCGAGGCCACGCCATGAGGGATTGGGCTGGCTGGACGATTTCCGGGGTGGTGACGGCGGCGCTGTTTGCCGGTGGTGCGGCGGCGGCATTGCGGCAACCGCCCGGCGTGACAGAGGGCGCAGAGCCGGTTGCCGTGGCGATGGACCTTTCGGTCGGGCTTGTGGCGGCGCCACCCCCTGCGGTGGCCGCTGCCGATCTGCCCACCCCACCCGCACCGCCGCCCGCGCCCGCCGCCGCCGCGCCAAAGCCCACCGTCAGTGCTGATCGCGCGCCGGTGCTGGCCCTGCCAAAGACGCTGGCCTTGGCCGATGCCCCCCTTTCCCTGCCGCAGGTGGACAAGGCCGCACCGCCAAAGCCGGACCCTAAACCGGAACCACCCGCCAAAAAGACCGACCCTGCCCCGGAACAGCCAAAGCAGGCCGAGAAGAAAGCGCCAGCGAAGGAAAAGCCGAAGAAATCTGCCAAAGCCGCGGCAGCGGCACCCACAGGCGGGGCTGCGGCACCCGCCAAACCGGCGCAGGCCCGCAAAGAGGCGGGCACCGCCAGCGAGGCAAGCTATGCCAAGGCCGTGCTGAAAAAGATTGCGAAGCTGTCGCGCAAGGCCGCGCCGGGCAAGGGCAGGGCTGTGGTTGGCTTTGTCATCGCCGCCGATGGCCAGTTGAGCCGGGTGGTCATCCTGACATCTTCGGGAATCGATGCGTTGGACAAGACCGCGCTGGACCACATCCGCCGCGCCGCGCCCTTTGCGGCACCGCCGCAGGGGGCTAGGGCCAGCTTTTCCTTTGAATTCGTGGCGAAATAGTCGCAAAGGCGCATTTTGAATGTCGAATTTATTACCTGAGTGAAATAATCAGCTTTACAAAAAAGTAATTTTGTCGGAATTAGAGGCTCTCGCCAACCCGTACCGGGCCAGCCACGAACGCAACGCTTTTGAAGAAAGGAAGCGCATGTCCGGCTCGGATAAGTCCCCCTTTTGCAAAGAGGGCCGCTGAAATGACGGCCCTTCCAGCCAGCACGGCATTCCAGCACGACGCGACCCCGCTGCATGATGCATTGCATCTGACCAACGGTGGCGCTGTGGCGCGCATCCATCTGAATGGGCAAATCTATTCGCTGCGGATCACCAAGCAGGGCAAATTGATCCTGACCAAGTAGCGACGTGTCCCGGGCCGTGTGATCCACACAAACAGTATTCGGCCCGCGCGGATTGCCGACTAGCGGGCCACCGTCGCGCCCTGATCCCTACCGAAAGACCGTCAGGATCTGATCCAGCGGCTTCTTTCGTTTTGCAACGGCGGGCACGGTGGCGTCTTCGGCGGGATAGCCGACGGGCAGGATCATCACGCCCTTTTCATGGGCGGGACGACCGCACATCTCTGGCAGGAATTTCATCGGGTTCGGGGTGTGTTCCAGACAGACCAAGCCTGCCTGATGCAGCGCCGTGATCAGCATTCCGGTGGCGATGCCGACACTTTCCGGAACGTAGTAGTTCTTGAACCGGATGCCGTCGTCCGTGACGCCGTAGCGTTGGGCAAACACCACGATCAGCCAAGGCGCGTCGGTCAGATGGGGTTTTTCTACGCCCGTGCCAATCGGCTCTAACGCCGCCAACCATTCATCGCCAGCGCCGCCCGCATAAAACGCGCGCTCTTCATCCTCGGCGGCGGCGCGGATGCGGGCCTTCATCGCCGGATCAGAGATGGCCACAAAGTGCCAGGGCTGATGGTTCGCCCCCGAAGGTGCGGTGCCCGCCGCCTGAACGCAGGCGGTGATCACCGCTTCGGGAACCGGACGGGGGGCGTATTGGCGGACCGAGTGCCGCTTTCTCATGTAGTCGCGGAAGGTTTCCGCCGCCTGCAAGGCCTGATCATCCGGCTTCTGCACCCGATCGGGCAGCGCCAGCGCCTGGTATTTCACCTCGCCCTTCTTGTACATATCAGCCGCCTCCGATCAGCACCCCTGCTGCGAAGACCAAAGCACCGCCGACGACAACCTGCAAGGCCGCGCGCAGGAAAGGGGTTTGCATGTAACGGTTCTGAATCCAAGCGATTGCCCACAATTCGACAAAGACAACCACCATCGCGATGACGGTAGCGGTCCAGAATTCCGGGATCAGGAACGGCAGCGCGTGGCCAAGGCCGCCAACCGTTGTCATCACACCACTGGCCAGACCGCGCTTGAGCGGGCTTCCCCGGCCCGACAGCACGCCATCATCATGCGCGGCCTCGGTAAACCCCATCGAAATCCCTGCACCGACCGAGGCGGCAAGACCGACCAGGAACGTCGTCCAGGTATCTTGCGTGGCAAAGGCGGTGGCAAAGATCGGCGCGAGGGTGGAAACCGACCCGTCCATCAACCCGGCAAGCCCGGGCTGCACCCAGGTCAGAATGAACTGCCGATGCGCGGCCTTGTCTTCGGTTTCGCGGGCGTCGTCGCCCAGATTGGCGGCCTCCAACCCTTCGGCATGGTGTTCATGGCCGATCTCAGCCGCCGCCAGATCGCCCAAAAGCTTGCGGGTGGCTGCATCCTGCGTGCGCGCGGCGGCGCGTTGGTAGAAATCGGCCGCCTGGTGCTCCATCGCGCGGGCCTCTTCGCGGATGCGGTCAAGGCCAAGGTTTTCCGTCAGCCAGACCGGATTTCGGGCATAGAAGCCTGCCACATGCTCGCGGCGGATCAGCGGGATCACATCGCCAAAACGGGCAACGTGCAGGTCGATCAACTGTTGGCGGTGGCTGTCTTCTTCGGCAGCCATCCCGTCGAACACGGCGGCAGAGGCCGGATAGTCGGCGCGCAGATCCTGCGCATAGGTGCGATAGA
>CAMFLG010000161.1 GCA_945957495.1 uncultured Pseudorhodobacter sp.
CGGATCAATTCGTCCAGCTTCAACTGTATTGCCTGCGTGTCGCGATTCTGGGTGTTCTGGATCAGGAACACCATCAGAAAGGTGATGATCGTGGTGCCGGTGTTGATCACCAACTGCCAGGTGTCCGAAAATCCGAAAATCGGCCCGGTGATGATCCAGACCGCAATCACCGCCACCGCAAGTGCAAAGGTCGTGGGCCGCCCGCAAAACCGCGACACCGCCTTCGCCAGATCGGTATAAACCGCCATCGCGTTCCCCTAAACCTGCCGCGTCACTCGCCCGTCGCGCGCAGCAATGCCTCATAATAGCTCAGGTCTGGCGCGAACTGCCCGGTTTCCAGAAAGGCCAGCGTCTGCGCAATCACCACCGGGCTCAGCATCATGTAGGTATGTGTCACCGGCAAAACCAGATGCGCCGTCAGCCCTGCAACCTTGGTGCTTTCAACCGAAACTTTGCCATCGTCTGGCCCCGGGATCACCGTCGATGTCACCGGGTTCAGCGACTGATCCCCCGCGATCACCCCCAGCGCAAAATCCACATCCGGCAGCGCCAGCGGCACCGATCCGTCGCCGGTGCCCAGTTGCAGCCCGGCCGGGCCGTTGAACCATTTGAACGCGTCCAGACTGCCAAAGGCATCCACCAGTTCCGATCCCTGATTGGGCGGCCCCAGCATCACCACCCGGCCCATGATCTCGGGCCGGTGATCCATCATCCAATAGCGCAGCAGAATACCACCCATCGAATGGGTGACGAAATGCACCCGCTCTGGCGCGCCCGTGGCATCCACGCATTGCGCCACCCGCGCGCTGACGCCCTGCGCCAGCTCCGCCACCGTCGCCGAGGTCGAATCGTAGCCCTCATTGATGACGTGATAGCCGTGCCGCTGCAGCGCGGTTTCCATCACCAAAAGGGATCTTTCAGTCCGCGCCAACCCGTGCAGCAGCACCACGCAATCGGCATGGGCAGGCAGGGCGAACAGCATCAGAAGAAGCAGGGTGCGGATCATCTGCGCAGTAATGACAGAACCCCTGTGCGCCACAAGCCCCGGCTTTGCGCTTGCAAGCCGCCGCTTCCCTGCTACAAATCGCGCGTCGGGCCAATGCCCGGCATTCTCAGGGCGGGGTGCAATTCCCCACCGGCGGTATAGCCCGCGAGCGCTCCCGCGAAACCGACGTTTCGCTAGAGGTCAGCAGATCCGGTGTAACTCCGGGGCCGACGGTATAGTCCGGATGAAAGAGAATGAGCACAGCCTGCCCGCATCCCGCGGCGCAGGTGTTTGTCGCCTCATGTCCCCCTGATTGATGTGGGTCTGAAAGGAGACAAACATGAATCAGACGAACCTCAACCCGGTCAAGGGTGCGATGTTCATGGTGCTGGCCGGTGTGGCCTTTGCCGCCGCCAACGCGATCACCTGGACCGTCACCTACAAGATGGGTTTCAAGCCGCAATCGGATGCCTTCTGGCAATACGCGATTGCCACGCTGTTTTCGCTGCCCTTCATCCTGCGCCACGGCCTGGCCAGCATGCGCACCCGCCATCCGGTGCTGCACGGGCTGCGCATCCTGCTGTCGGTGCTGGGCGTGCAGGCTTTCACCCAGGCCTTCGCCTCTGGCATGGCGCCGTGGCATGTCGTGGCGCTGGTGATGACCTCGCCCTTCTTCGTTCTGATCGGCGCGGCGGTGTTCTTGGGCGAACGCGTCGCCCCGAACCGCTGGCTTGCGGCGCTGATCGGCTTTTCCGGCGCGATGATCCTGTTGCGCCCGTGGGAGGGCGACCTGACGCTGGCCACCCTCTACCCCCTTGCCGCTGCGATCTGCTGGGGCGGCGCCTCGCTGATAACCAAACGCCTGACCCGCGACGAATCACAAGTCGCGATCACCATGTGGCTTCTGGTGCTGCTGACCCCCATCAACGGGTTGTTTTCCCTGCATGCGGGTTTCGAAATTCCCACCGGCGAAATCCTGTGGCTGCTGATCCTGGGCGGCGTGATCATGTACGCAGCCCAGCATTTCCTGACCCTCGCCTATTCGGCGGCCGATGCAGGTTTTGTGCAGCCCTTCGATGATCTCAAGCTGTTCTCCAACATTGCCGTCAGTTGGATCGTGCTGAACTTCGCGCCCGAAGGCAGCTATTGGCTGGGCATGGCGCTGATTCTGGCGGGGTCCGGCTATCTTCTGTGGTCGGAACGGCAGAACCAAAACGCGCTGCAGCCCGCATAGGGCCTTGACCAATCGGGGCAGGCGCATCAGCCTGCCCAAATGTCACGCCGCCCGACCCGCCTTGCCACCCGCGCGCTGATCCTGCACGAGGATCGGCTGCTGCTGGTCAATGCCTATCCCGGCGGGCGGTCGGATCTGTGGTGCGCACCCGGCGGCGGCGTTGAATCCGGCACCTCGCTGCCCGTGAACCTTGCCCGCGAGGTGCATGAGGAAACCGGGCTGACCGTCGCCGTCGGCGCACCCGCCCTGATCAACGAATTCCACGATCCGGTAACGGGCTTTCATCAGGTCGATCTGTTCTTCCGCTGCACCATCACCGCAGGCGCCATCGACCCGGCCTGGCGCGACCCCGAAGGCGTCGTCACCCGCCGCCGCTTCTTCACCCGGTCCGATCTGGAACTGGGCCGCATCCGCTTCAAACCCGACAGCCTGCCCGCCGCCACCTGGGGCACCAGCCTGCTGTATGACCCGCTGGAGGTCATCGTCAGATGAGCCGCGCCTTCGTCAAAGAGGGCGATGGCGGGCTTGATCCCCTGCCCGACCTGCCGCTGTCGCCGCACCCGAACTACGTCACCCCGCGCGGCCTGACGGCGCTGCAATCCCGCCTGCGCGTGCTGCAAGATGCCCTCGGCTCCTTGCGCGCCCGCCCCGACCGGCTGGACAAACTGCCCGAGGCGGCGGTGGAACGCGACATCCGCTATGTCGAGGCCCGCCTGCGCTCTGCCATCGTGATCGACCCCGCCACCCTGCCACTGGATGAGGCCGCCTTTGGCCTTGCCGTCACCGTTGCCGATACGCAAGGTATTGAGACGACATACGAAATCACCGGCGAGGATGAGGCCGACCCCACCCTGCACCGCATCGCCCCACATTCCCCCCTCGCCCGCGCCCTGATCGGCGCGCAGACCGGGGATGAGGTGGTCTGGCGCAAACCTTCTGGCACCGTGACCCTTGAAATCCTGAAGATTGCCCATGCAGATCCGCAGCCTTGACCCCATCGCCGACCGCGCCCTCGTAGACGCCTTCTTTGTCGCAATCGCCGATTACATCGAACTGGAACGCGGCGAGCCGCCCAGCCCCAAGGTGACAGAAGAATTTTTCACCGACACGCCGCCGGGCTGCGACCCCGCCGCCTCGCTGCGGCTTGGCCTGTTTGATGCGGGCCAGCTCATCGCTGTCACCGAAACCGCCTTCGGCTACCCCGAGGCGGACTGCGCCTATATCGGCTTTCTCGCCGTCTCTGCCGCCGCGCGCGGCAAGGGCGCGGGCAGCCTGTTGCTGCGCCATGTGGAAACCACCGCCCGCGCCCGCAACGCCCGCCATATCTATCTGGGTGTGCTGGACGCCAACCCGCGCGGCCGCGCCTTTTGGGAACGCGAAGGCTTCACCCTCGCGCTTGCCAACCGCCCGATCACACTCGGCCCAAAAACCCAGATCGCGCACCGTCTGGGCAAACCCCTCTGATCCAAGGCCACCCCCGACTTCTTCGAAGAAATCGGACCGGAATTTTGCAAATTCCGCACCGGAGTTTTCGAAAACTCCGGCCCCCGCCCTACCGTTTGTCAAAGCCCGCCCTCGAATGGCAGGCCCTCAGAAACCGACGCATCGCCAAAGTCGCGCGCCTCCCCCACGCAAGCCAATCCGCCGGTCAGGGCCGCAACAGGATCTTTCCCGTCCGCCCCGGGATACCCGCCGCCCGCACCGCCGCGCCGATGTCAGCCAGATCGAAAACTCCTCCCGTGGACAGGCTCAACGCCCCCTGCGACGCCAGCCGCAGCAACTCGCCCATCAGCCGCGCCTTGTCCGCCCCCGGCATTTCGGCACTGACCTTCGATCCCCAGAACCCTTTGATCGTCAGGTGCTTCATGATCATTGCACCCGAACTCAGTTCCAGCGGCGCGCCCGTGGCGGTGCCGAACACCACCAAAAGCCCCTCATTGCCCAACAGATCGCACAGATCCCCACCCAGCTTGCCGCCAACGGAATCAATCGCCGCCCGCGCGCTTTGCGGCCCGATGATCGCCTGTGCCTGCGCCTTCCATCCTGCGGCGTCGGTGGACAGCACGTTTTCAATCCCCATCGCCTGCAACTCGGCCACCGCATCGGCGCGGCGCACCAGATTAAGCGTGTGGATGCCGCGCGCCTTGGCAAGGGCCGCGAAAATCTTGCCCACCGCGCCATTCGCCGCCGTTTGCACCACCCAGTCGCCTGCGGAAAGCTGGCAGAACTCCAGCAGCGAAATCGCGCTGAACGGCATGGCGATCAGCTGTGCGCCATCCTCGTCCGAAATGCTGTCGGGCAAGGGCACGATCCCCGCCGCCTGCGCCAGAAAATACTCGGCCCAACTGCCATGCACCCCGCCCGCCGCGACGCGCTTGCCCAAAAGCGCCTCGGGAACGCCCGCACCCACGGCATCGACAATGCCAACCGCCTCCGATCCGCCAATCGCGGGCAGCGTGGGTTTGTAGCCGTAACTGCCGCGCACCGTCCAAAGATCATGATTGTGGATCGGCGACAGCCGCATCCTGATACGCACCTCGCCCGCCTGCGGGGCGGGTATCGGGCTGTCACCGGGGTGCAAAACCTCAGCCGGTTCGCCAAAGCTGGAATGAAGGGAACTTCGCATGACATTTCCTTTTGCGATGCAACCATGGCACACCATGGTTAATGAAACTTGAACCCGGCTCTCAACGCTTTGAAATCCTTATACCGCCGGTCTGTCCCGGCCCGGGACATCCTCTGATATGGGAAGCGCCACCTGCCCCGGCAAGCTCAGGTCCACCGACTGCAAGGCTTCCGCCGACCCCAGTCCCATCCGCTTCAGAATAGCCGTGACATGCGCCATGGAATCCGGAATCGCCCGCAGCGTCGATGTGGGGCAAATCACCACCTCGCCCACCGTGGCCGAGGGCGACTGCGGCAGAAACACCGCCGCCCAATCCGCGTTCACCGCCTCCACGATGAACCCGATCCGCCAGCCCGCCGCCCCCGCCACCAGAACCGGCTGCCATCCCGGCCCGCTTTCCATCTTGGCCACGCCTTCGGCCATGCTTTTCATAAACTGATACTGCGGCACCCCGCCGAACAGGCTGGTTTCCACCCAGTCCAGAAACCGCATCCCGGTCTTGGTGCGGGCAAACAACCCTGCCAGCAGCGCCAGCACGATCAACGCCACCAACGCCAAAAGCGGGATCATCGCCAGCCAAAACGCCGTATGCGGCAGCAGCCGGAACACCGGCTCGCCCGCCGTCACCGCCAGCCCCACTGCCTTGCCCACCAGATAGCCGATCAGCCCCAGCGGCAGCAAAAAGATCAACCCGCCAAACAGCGTCGCCTTCACAAAGCCCGCCATCCGCGCCCGCCGCCGCGTCGCGGCCTTCTCATCGCTGTCCTGCATCCTATCCCCACTGGCGAAGGTCACGTCTGATAGGCCGGAACGCCCCCGCGACAATTAGTATCCCAAACCCCGATCCACCCGATGCAGCAACGGCAACCCCGCCTCGCCGCGCCGAATGTTTTCCACCAACACCTGCGACGCCCCCAAGGCGCGGGTATCCGCCGCGATATGCGGCGTCACCGTCACGCGCGGATGCGTCCAATAGGGGTGATCCTGCGGCAAGGGCTCCACCCGGAACACATCCAGCGTCGCATGCCCCACCTGCCCCGCATCCAGCGCCGCCAGAAGGGCCGCATCGTCAATCAGCGGCCCGCGCCCCGGGTTCAGTATAACGGCCCCTTTCGGCAACCAACCCAGCCGCCGCGCGTCCAGAACATTCTCTGTCTCTGGCGTTTTCGGCAGCAACAGCACCACAATCGCCGCCCCGCGCAAGCCCGCCTCCAGCCCCGCCTCGCCATGCAGACAGCGTATCCCGGCAACCTCTTTCGGGCTGCGGCTCCACCCCGTCACCGGAAAGTTCAGCGCCGCCAGCGCCCGCGCGCAGGCGGTGCCCAAAGCCCCCATCCCCAGCATCGCCACCGGCCTCTCCCGCGCCAGGGGCGGGCAGGTCGGATCCCAGACATGGCCCGGATTGATGATATGCCGGTCCATCCCCAGATGGTGCCGCAGGGTGTGGCCCACCACCCATTCCACCATGCCCTCGGTCAGCCCGTCATCCACCATCCGGCACAAGGGCTGGGTCAGCGTGGTGTTGCCAACGATCCGCTCCACCCCGGCCCAGAGGCTCAGCACCGCCTTGCAGTTGCCAAAGGGAGTGAAATCCTGCAGGGCCGCCGAAGGTGCATAGATGATGTAATCCACCGCCGCGGGATCGCCCGGCTCCAACAATATCCGCGCTTCGATCCCTGCCTGCGCCAACGCGGCGGGCAGCAGATCGGCAAATTCCGGCCACACCGCCGTTGCCGCGAAATAGATCGTCACGCCCATCGCAAAACCCCTCTGGCCCGAAATTCAAAGATCCGCCGTGATCGCCGCAACCACCAGCGCCAAGATCACCGCGTTGTAGAAGAACGAACTCACCGAATGCACCAGAACCACCCGCCGCATGTTGCTGCTATTGGTCAGCACATCCGATACCTGCGCGCACATCGCCAGAACGAAGGTGAAATACATGAAATCCCAGGCGTCCGGCTCGCTCGTACCCGGAAAGACCAGCGGCGCCTCAGCGCCCTTGCGGTGCGGATGATAGAAGATCTGCGCATAGTGAAACGACATCAGCGACTGAATGGTCAGCCAGCCAAACGGCACCGAGATCAGCGCCAACGCCCGCCGCGCAATCCCGCCGCCCGTCGGCCCGTTCAACGCCTGCACAATCGCAATCAGGCTGATCACCAGCATCAGCACCGCCAGCACCAGGATCAGTGGCAGCCCCTCGTCATC
>CAMFLG010000162.1 GCA_945957495.1 uncultured Pseudorhodobacter sp.
GCGCTTGTCGGCCTCCATCTTGTGCAGCGCCTTCATCCAGCCGGTCGCTTTTTTTTTCAGGCCGCACAGTTCCAGCATCTTGCCGTATTATTCGCGGTCCGCGCCAGCTTCCGACGCCCGGTCGCGTTCATGGCCGATGTGCTTGTTGAACGTGTTGATGATCTTGTCGTGGTGGGTTCTAAGGTCCATTTCAGTCCTCTTGGTTGTTGAAACGCCCGCATCTCGCGTTGGGCCCTTGCGCCTGGTGACACCATTTGCGCCAAGAAATGCGAACCCGATGGGCACGCGGCATGGTGCCGTCACAGCCTCAGCGATTGGCTGTCGGAATAGCCCTCGGGTGTTCTTTGGAAAAAAAGTCTTCGGGGGTCAGGTCGATTTCACCTCGACGCGCAGCCGCCAGAAGCGCCTCAGCGTCCTCGTGCGGGACGACACCGCCCCGCCCGTTGCGCTCTTTGGGATAGGTCCACTTGTAGACCCAACTTTGGGTTCGGCCGCATATCTTTGCGACCTTGGCTACGCCCCCAACCTTTTCGATAACCGTTTGTGCGATGTTCATAGCAAAGCACACTTCCATAATCGAAGTCTTGAAGTCAAGCCTTACTATTCCAATATGGCAATAGCGATATTTCTACTTTAGAAATATATGAAGGGCATGGATATCATGTGGATCAGGCAACAGCTTGCATTGGCAGGAAAAACCCAAGGTGACTTGGGCGATGCCGTCGGCTTAACGTCGGTGCAGATCAACAAGATTTTGCAGGGCGGCAGGCGCCTGAAGGCAGACGAGGCCGACCGTATCAGAAAGTTCTTCGGCTTCTCTTTGCCTGAGGAAAGGCCGTCAACGATACCCGTGGTTGGTCGGGTCGGCGCAGGCGACTATGTTGAGTTGGTGGACGCATATGAGAAGGGCAGCGGTCTTTACCATATTGCGCGCCCTCAGTGGGTTCCATCGCATGGCGTTGCGGCGGCTGAAATTGTCGGATCGTCTGCCGAACCGTGGGCGCTGTCCGGTGACATCATTTTTTGGCAGCGCGCGGCGATCACGGTGTTCCCGGATGATCTTGGCCGACCCGTTGTTGCCGAAACTGCTGATGGCAAAGTCATGCTGAAGAGGCTGGCGAACGGTCAGGACGCGGGCCGGTGGTCCCTTCTTTCCATCAATCCGACGCACCCCAACGTGATGAACGTTGAACTCAAGTGGGCGGCGCGCGTTCTTCCTGTTCTGCCGCGCGACGATGTGCGCTACTTGGAACCATAGATCGACCGCAGCAGCGCCAGTGTGGCGATCCCCTTGGCCAACAGAGGGGCTGCCCCGACGACAAGAAAGACCAACACGCGGTTCTTTTGCTCCCTCGCATAGTGCGCGAGCCCCGGAGAGTATCCATCATCCGGCCATGCCACGCGGT
Source organism: uncultured Pseudorhodobacter sp. (assembly GCA_945957495.1). GTDB lineage: Bacteria > Pseudomonadota > Alphaproteobacteria > Rhodobacterales > Rhodobacteraceae > Cypionkella. Next base: position 1,407 of record CAMFLG010000162.1, read on the forward strand.
GCGCGAAATCAGCGTCAAATCCCTGGACGATGAGCCACAGCAGGCCCGACATGATTGCTCCAGACAGCACAACCGCCATCGCATGTCGCCCCAGCCCTGCCCCCCATCGAATCTGCACGGCCACATACTGCCCCTGAAGATAGATCATGACGCCCGCCACAATGCCGCCAACCAGCGCGGCGGATAGGTTCATCCCCTCGTCGTAGACCAGAGCGGTGCAGACCTTGTAAAAGACAAACGCCGCAAACCCCCAACCAACATACATTTTCGGAATCCCCCATCCATTTTGGCAGGGTGCGTCCTTCGTTACGGGCAATCAACTTCTAAAATCGAAGTTTTTGCTCTTGACGTGACACTTCTAAAATGGAAGTCTGTTCCTACCGGAGCGACACATGAGCCTCCGAAAACATTAACCGGAGAACCTCCACATGAATCTCAATACCATGAAGGCTGCCATTGCGCTGCTTGAGCAAATGGAATCCGCACCGTCCGGCAATCCCGCATCGCCCATTGGTCAGGTTGGCCGCAAAGTGATTGTGCGCAGCCGCGATGCCGGTGTGATCTATGGCGAATACACCGGCAACGACGGCAGCACCATCCACCTGAAAAATGGCGTGCAGATGTGGAAGTGGTTTGCAGCCAAGGGCATCAGCCTGATCGACGTTGCCACCTACGGCGTCAAGAAATCCGACTGCAAGTTTTCCGCCGCTACCGCAACCGTCACAATTTTCAACGCCTGCGCGATGCTCGACGTGACCGATGTTGCCGCCGCCAGCATCGAGGCCGTGAAATGACTATCACACGCTTCAATGACTACGATCCGGCAAAGGACGGGGACGGGTCCGGGGACGGGTCCGGGTCCGGGTCCGGGGACGGGTCCGGGTCCGGGTCCGGGTACGGGGACGGGTCCGGGTCCGGGTCCGGGGACGGGTCCGGGTACGGGGACGGGTACGGGTCCGGGTCCGGGTCCGGGTCCGGGTCCGGGTACGGGTCCGGGGACGGGTCCGGCTCCGGGGACGGCGACGGGTCCGGCTCCGGGGACGGCGACGGATACCTGTGAGCGACTACTACGATGAATTTGCCGCAAAGCAGGCCGCGCGCCACGCGGAAGAACAGGCTCGGTATCTGGCCTATCAGGCCGCCCAAGCCCGCCTGCCGCCGAACTCGCGGGACTTCATCGACCCGACCGCGGGCGACGTGCGCCGCAGCTTTTACGAAACCCTCTCTCTGCGTGGAGACTGAAATGTCGAACAAACCTGTAAACCTCGGCCCCCAACTGAAGGGCGACTATGTGCGGACGGCAGAGGCGTACTACGAAGCACATCCCACGTCTGACGTTATCGACCTGCGCTGGTTGAGCAAACTTGCGTGGCGGGTTGTGACGCACGGCGCGGCATTTGTCGCCGGGATCGTCGTCTGCGCCCATGTTGGCGGCCTGCTCTGATGCGCCCTGAGCCCACCTTGGCCAAGAAGATCGAAACTTTGGCCGACGAGGGCGAACTCACCGGCTTTGAAGGCCAGTTGCGCGCCGATGGGCGGATGACGCCGGAACTGAAAAACCAAATCGAAATGCGCCGCCACGTGTTGCGGACGATGAAAGGATGGAAGTGACCATGGATAACTCTCGCATTGTTTTTCTGATCAACGATCAGGCCCGCGCCGTGATGGGCACCTATGAGGACAACGCTGCGGCGGAGATGTTCAAGACGATGGACCCGACAGTTGCCGTTGGTGATCTGGTCGCCGTCGAATCTACCACGCGCCACCGGGTTACGGTGGTCAAGGTGACGGCGGTTGATGTGGACGTGAACTTTGACGCCACGACGCCGCTGAAATGGATCGTGCAGCGGCTGAACATGCCCGCATTCAACGCGATCATTGCCAGCGAGTCGCAGGCGATCAGCGCCGTCCAGGCGGCCGAACTGCGGCGCAAGAAGGATGAACTGCGCAAGACGATGTTTGCGGATCACGAGGCGAGCATTGCCGCCCTGACGCTGACCAACCGGTCGTCGGATTCCGTCACCGAATAACAGGAATGGATGGCGTGCCCTAGTGCCTTAAGCCCCATAGGAGCGCCTCTTAGGAAGACCATGCGGTCTTCCTGCTTTTTGTCTGAAGACAAAAAACCAGCGGGGTTAACGGGACAAGAACGTGGGGCCTCTAAGGCGAAGTAACCGTTCCGTTAACCCCTTGCTATTCAAGGGACTGCTGATGTTTTGCCGGAAATGCGGATCCAAGAAAACCACGCGCAGAAGTGCAGGGATCTTCATTTGCCAGCGCTGCGGAATGCAGCCCGGTCAGATGCAGATGGATCGGGCAGGGAATGCCGCCCTACGGGAGCCGCACCCCGAGCCATCACCGATTGAATACGTTTTTGCCGCCCGGTCGCCCCGGTTGCTGGCAGGGAAAGGAACTACAAATGCCCAGCGAAATTGACTACAGCCTTTTGCCCGAACACATGCGGGACGGGATGCGCCGTTACATTGAGAACGGCATCAAACCCGGCAGCTTTCAGGTGGCGGTCTTGTCGAACGACCTGATGGAGGCTTTCAAGCGCGCCGACGACGTGAACGCCGCAGCGATGCAGAACTACGCCCGGTTTCTCTACAATCATGCGCCTTGCGGGTGCTTTGGATCGCCTGCGCACGTGACGGACTGGATTGCCAATGGCGGCTTGGAAGGGTTGCTGGCATGAGCCTTGTCGCGCAAGTGATGGCCGAGCCACCAGAGCGGCGCCTGGATATGGCGCTGTACCTTCTGGAGGAGGTCACAGGTCGGCCAGATGAAAGCTATGCCTACTTGCGCACCGTTTATGGCTTGGCCAAGGGGCCGTCCACTATCCTCTGCGCATTGGCCGCCGCATACCCTCGGATGATGACCAAGGACGCGCTGTTTGCCACCTTGGGTCGCGACGAAATCGACCTTGCCATTGTGGACGTTTATATCTGCCATATTCGCCGCAAGACGCCAGCCAAAGTTCGCAACGTTTGGGGCGAGGGTTTTGTGCTGGACGAACCGTTTGAGATTGTTCGGGCCGATCCGGCTGATCGCCGGCGCGAAAGATCTCCGTGGACAGCGCAAGACGACGCCGATCTGCGCGCCATGCTGGCATCAGGCAGCCGACGTAAAGTGATCGCCGAAGAACTTGAGCGCAGCGAGGCGAGTATCCGTGACCGGATCCAACTCCTGCGCAAGATGGACAACAGAAAGAAACCCCATGACCTTTGAAATCCGCACCCTTGGACCTGACGAGAAGATCACGGAACCAGGCTTTTACAACATCAGCCTCGATCGCCACCACGCGCAACCCTGCGATGGACCAAGCGTCACGTCGGGCGTTCTGCGCAAGATGGAACTGGCCACGCCTGCTGATGTGTGGGCCTTCAGTCTGCTGAACCCGAACCGCTGGGTGAAGGAAGACAAGACTGCGCTACGGCTGGGTCGCGCTATGGCAGCCTATGTCGAAGGCGGCATGGAGGAAGTCGCCAAGCATTTCTTGGTGCTGCCAGAGGACAAGCCACGGCGCCCCACCGCAGCGCAGATCGCAGCCTTTGATGCAGGCAAGCCTACCGATGCGGCCAAGATCAGCGTGCCCTACTGGCGCGGCGTTGATGCCGATCCGCGCGACCCGATCACCGATGCCGAGCAGAAGATGATCGAGGACATGGGCAAGGTCTTGGCGGCTGATCCTATGGCGTCTGCGGTCATGGGCGGGATGCCGGAAATCAGCATGGCCTATCAGGACGACCAGACCGGCCTGTGGCTGTTGGCGCGGCCTGACACCGTGAACCTCGATGGGACCGTCACGGATTTCAAAAAAATCAACACGCAGGGCCGCCCGTTCAATTACCGGATCGTGGATAGCCGGATCACCGAGCACGGCTATGACATGCAACTTGCGTTTGCGGCCGAGGTTTTCGAGGCCTTGACGGGCGAGTGGCCGTCCAGCGCCGGGATCATCGCCCAATGGGATGCGCCGCCGCACCACGTCATCCTGCGCGAGATTTCCGAGGAAGACCTTCGCATCGGCCAATTCCGCAACCGTCGGGCTATCGCGCGCTTTGCCGAGTGCCTGCGGTCAGGACACTGGCCCGGCCCCGGCGACGACGTTGGCGCCTATCAGCGCCCGACATGGCAGCGCGACATGCTGCTGGCTGAGATGAACACGGAAGGAACAGCACTGTGACTATTACGTTCAACGAAGAACAAACCAAGGGCACTGACAAAATCGCCAAATACAACTGGATTTCCCACGATCAACCGGGGCTTCAGATGATGATTCCGAAGGGGGATTTAACAGTTGATCCCTCATACCAGAGGACTGTTCATGCGACCGATCTTAAGGTCAAGAGGATTGCATCGGAGTGGTCTTGGATTGCCTGCGGATCCATTATTGTAGCAGACCGCGATGGCGAATTTTTCGTCATTGATGGGCAGCACCGCGTTCTGGCTGCACGAAAGCGTTCCGATATATCCCGCCTTCCCTGCATTGTTTTTGCATCGGTATCACCACAGCGCGAGGCAGAGGGCTTTCTACGGGCCAATCGCAACCGGAAGCCAATGAAAACTATTGATGCGTTCAAAGGGATGCTTGTGGCTGGAGACCCTATAGCCCAAAAGGTTCTGCACTTTGCGGAACGCGCGGGTCGCCATGTGGGTGACGGCGGCGGTTCAACGGTTATTTCCTGCGTTGCCGCTGTGATCAGAATCATTGAAACAGACGAAGATATTGCCAACCGCATTTGGCCTCTTGTCGTAAGTGTATGTCAAGGTCAGTCGCTACATGGCGAACTTATGACCGGGCTGTTCGAACTTGAACGGACCGCCGATGGACAATCCATCACAGACCCAGCCTTTGCAGCTAAAATACTGCGCATTGGCTATTTTGGCCTGCTTGATGGGATTGCTAAGGCCAAAGCATACCATGGTAAATCTGGCGCCCGCGTGTGGGCTATTGGCTTGGCCAATGCAATTAACCACGGGCAGCGGACCCACAAAATTGTTCTACGCGGAGAGGAATAGCCGTCTTTCGGCTATTAAAATCATCCGCCCATCAAGTCAGGAATAGCACTATGAGCGAAGCACAGACCAAGACCGAAGTTGCGCCGCGCGCGCCGATCAGCACAGGCGGCCAGCTTGCCGCGCTCGTGCCGCAGAACATCGAGGAAGCTTTCCGCCTCGCCAAAGCTCTGTCAGTTTCGGGCGACATGGTGCCCAAGCACTTTCAGGAAAAGCCTGAAATGATCATGGCCGCCGTGATGCGTGGGGCCGAGATTGGCCTTCTGCCGATGCAAGCGCTTTCCAACATCGCCGTGATCAATGGCCGCGCGTCTCTCTGGGGCGATGCGCTTCCCGCACTGATGCAGAAGGCTGGCCACCACCTTGATTGCGAAGTAACCGGCGAGGGCGATGCGATGGTAGCAACGGCGACGTTGACCCGTGGCGACACCGGCAAGACCATCACGCGCACGTTCTCCGCCGCCGATGCGAAGGCCGCAGGGCTGTGGGGAAAGGCTGGCCCGTGGCAGCAATACAGGGCGCGGATGCTGTCCATGCGCGCTCGCTCGTGGGCCTGCCGTGATGGCGCTGCGGATGCCTTGATGGGCCTTCAGGTCGCCGAGGACGCACAGGACTTTGAGCAGAT
>CAMFLG010000163.1 GCA_945957495.1 uncultured Pseudorhodobacter sp.
GGGCGGGTATCTGACCAACTCGGAGGGCGAGCGCTGTATGGAGCGGTATGCGCCGCACTACAAGGATCTGGCACCGCGGGACTATGTGTCGCGCTGCATGACCATCGAGATCCGCGAAGGCCGTGGTGTGGGACCGAACAAGGACCACATCCATCTGCACCTGAACCACCTGCCGCCGGAAACGCTGGCGCTGCGCCTGCCCGGCATTTCGGAATCGGCGCGGATTTTCGCGGGCGTCGATCTGCACAAGGAACCGATCCCGGTTCTGCCGACGGTGCATTACAACATGGGCGGTATTCCGACGAACTACTTCGGCGAGGTGCTGAACCCCACCGCCGAGAACTCGGATGCGGTGGTGCCGGGTTTGATGGCCGTGGGCGAGGCGGGCTGTGCATCGGTGCATGGCGCGAACCGGCTGGGTTCCAACAGCCTGATCGACCTTGTGGTGTTTGGCCGTGCCGCCGCCATTCGCGCGGGCGAAATCGTCAACCCCAAGGAACGGGCCGCCGATGTGAACCGGGCCGAGGTTGACCGTGCGCTGGACCGGTTTGACGCCACGCGCAACGCCAATGGCTCTATTCCCACCGCAGAGCTGCGGTTGGAGATGCAAAAGACCATGCAGGCCGATGCGGCGGTGTTCCGCACCGACAAGACGCTGGCGGAAGGTGTTGCGAAGATGACGGCGATTGCGGGCAAGATGGGGGACTTGAAAGTCACCGACCGCAGCCTTGTTTGGAACAGCGACCTGATGGAAACGCTGGAGTTGCAGAACCTGATGCCGAACGCGCTGGCGACGATCTATGGCGCGCATGCCCGCACCGAAAGCCGGGGCGCACATGCGCATGAGGATTATCCGAGCCGCGATGACGGAAACTGGCGCAAGCACACGTTGGCCCATGTGGACGGCAACAAGGTGACGCTGGGCTATCGCCCGGTTCATACGGCGCCGCTGACCTCTGAAGCGGATGGTGGCATTTCGCTGAAGAAAATCGCCCCGGCAGAGCGGAAATTCTGATGCTGCGTCTGGCGCTGCCTGCCCTGCTGTTGCTTGCCGCCTGCGATGTGAATGCGCTGGGCGATCAGGCCAAGCGCAAGGCTGCACAGACGGTGATCGAGCCGGTGCTGGCGGTGAACATGCCCGCCCCTGTGGCGGCGGTGGGCACCGAATGCATTTTGAACAACGCCAGCCACGCCGAGATTGAGGATCTGGCACGCGATGTCGGGGTTGAGGCGGGTACGCTGACCGTCGCCCGCATCCGCAAGATCGCCGAACGGCCCGCCGCCCAAGCCTGCTTTGCCGCAGGTGGCGTGCCACCTTTGAAGGTTTAAGCGGCCACCGTGCCGCATTCAGAAAGGTCTGACCATGGTTCAGTTCACCCTGCCGAAGAATTCCAAGATCCTGACCGGTAAGACCTGGCCGAAGCCGGACGGCAAGAACGTGCGCAAGTTCCAGATCTACCGCTGGAACCCCGATGATGGCCAGAACCCGCGGGTGGACACCTATTTTCTGGATCTGGACAAATGCGGCCCGATGATTCTGGATGCGCTGATCAAGATCAAGAACGAGATTGACCCGACGCTGACCTTCCGGCGGTCTTGCCGCGAAGGCATTTGCGGTTCCTGCGCGATGAACATTGACGGCAGCAACACGCTGGCCTGCATCTATGGGCTGGATGAGGTGAAGGGCGATGTGAAGATTTACCCCTTGCCGCATATGCCGGTGATTAAGGATCTGATCCCGGATCTGACGCATTTCTACGCCCAACACGCCAGCATCATGCCCTGGCTGGAAACCAAGACCAACCGCCCGGCCAAGGAATGGCGCCAGTCGATTGAAGACCGCGCGAAACTGGACGGGCTTTACGAATGCGTCATGTGTGCGTCCTGTAGCACGTCTTGCCCGTCGTACTGGTGGAACGGCGACAAATATCTGGGGCCAGCCGCGCTGTTGCACGCCTATCGCTGGATCATCGACAGCCGGGATGAGGCCACGGGTGAGCGTCTGGACGAGTTGGAAGACCCGTTCAAGCTGTACCGCTGCCACACGATCATGAACTGCACCAAGACCTGCCCGAAGGGGCTGAACCCGGCGGCGGCGATTGCCTCGATCAAGAAGATGATGGTCGATCGGGTGGTGTGATCAAAAAAGGCGCCTTCGGGCGCCTTTCGCTTAGCCCAAACTGCGCAGGGCGTCCTGGGTGTTGGCGGGGAAAGCCTCGATCCCTTCGGTCAGGGCGTGGATTTCCTCGACGATGCGGATGATCTTTGCGCGTTCGGCTTCGGTGAAGGGGGCGCCGGATTTGGTCAGCCCGGCGATGGTGCGGGATGTGGCGGGGCCGAAGGAAAACGTCCAGCCATTGGTCAGCCCGTGCTCCACGGCGGCGCGCATCACGCCTGCGGGATCTTGTTCGGAAAGGTCAGCCCATTCGACGGTGCCGGTGTTGGTCAGCCCCCAATGCACCACCGGGTCTGACAGCATAAAACCCTGTTCACTATAATGTTCTATCCACTTCTGCCCGTAGGTGCGATAAAGCAGGGAAGGGCGGGTGTAGCGAATGTGGATGGCCAGAGCAAATCCGGTGTCGCAAAAAGAAGAAAGCTGGATCAGCGCTTTGCCGACGGCCTCTTCTTTGGTCGTATGTGTCACGTTCTTTCATCCTTTAACTGCCAGTGGTTGCGCAACACAATTTCAACGGGCAATCTTGACACATCCACGCTATGACTCGCATAGGCGTTCGGCAACTGTTTTGAGCATATGAATCTGCTGCTTGCAATGAAAGATCAAATCAATCGCGTTGCCCCTGCTGGGTTCTATGTGGCTTTGCGGGTTGGATTTTCTTTCCCCGAGGAAGAGCTGAACGCCCTGCCGGAGCTTTGGGTCGAATTTTACACAACCCATGGTTTGGTGGTGCAGGATCCGGCGATGCGCTGGGTTTATGGCAACACTGGCTGCATCCGATTCTCGGAAATGGCGATGCCGGACCCGCAGCAGGTGCGCGGGCATGCCGCCGTGTTCGGGCTGAGCCATGGTGCCGCAGTCTCTGTCATGGCTGCAACCGACCGGGGGCGGCGCAGCTATGGGCTGTTTTACCGCGATGACCGCGATTTTCACGATGCGGAAGTGTCGGAACTGCATCGCATCATGGGGCAGTTGCACAAGGGCCCCGAGGATGAACGCAGTCTGACGGCGGCGGAAATCGAGGCGCTGAAGATGCAGTCCGAGGGGCTGCGGCTGAAACAGATCGCCGGAAAGCTTGGCATTTCGGAAAGCGCGGTCAAGGCGCGACTGAACAACGTCAAGCGCAAGCTGGGCGCCAAGACACAATCACAGGCTGCATCAATTGCGGCGGCGCGGCGGATTCTGTGAGGTTGTTTCCAAATTCGAACGAGTTTCTGTTTCTCCTTGCGTTTGTGGAGGATGCGTCAACTCAACTTACAGGATATTATCGTTCTATCTGAAACCAGTTGCCCCTTCAGGAGAACATAAATGGAAAATATCCGCTTCGACTTTTCGAACTTTCACCGTCATGGAACAGCCTTCTATGATTTTCTGGCCTTGCGGAAGCAGGTCTTTGTTGACGATTTGGGCTGGGACATTCCGCATGACGAAAACGTCGAGATGGACCAGTATGATACGCCAATTGCTCAATATTCTTTGGTTTTGAAGGATGGAAAAGTGGTGGGCGGCGCCCGGGGGATGGCCACCACCGCGATCTGGGGCGAGCATACTTACATGCTGCGCGATGCCTATTCCGGCAAGCTTCCGCACATTCCCGCACATGTGATGTCGGTCGAGATTGCAACGCCGAATGTCTGGGAATGTACGCGTTTGGTGATGTCTGATTCGCTGACCACCCAAGCCGAACGCAGCGAATGTCTGACCTTGATTGTTGACGGGTTGGTGGAAATCACCCGAAAGCGCGGCGGGACAGAGCTGATTTGCCTGTCCTCGATGGCACTGATGCGGGCGCTGCGGCAATTGGGCTATGACGTCACGAAATTGGGGGATACCTATCGCAACGACGAGGATGGGCGGCTTTACGGTGTGCTGCGCATGCCGGCGGAGTATTCCAAGGCGCGGCGCGCGGCGACCCAGCCGATCCCCTTCGTGGCCCGGCGCCCCGTTGTAGAGCAACCGATCTGGAAAGAAGCCATTGCCTGAGATCCGGCAAGCGCCGCAGCCAAAGCGGCGCTTGCCCATATTCCCTTTGTGTCTGCGCCATGCAAAGGTGCAGACATGCCAATTCTTTTGCTATTCCTGCTGGTTGCCGTCTTTGCCTACCTGTGGTGGGACCGCCGCGGCAGCAGCCTGACGCGTCAGTGCCGCTGGCGGTTGGACAGGGGCCTTGGGCCGACCACCTATCGCTGCGCCAGTTGCGGCGCGGTGAATGACCCGGGGCCGAGCAAGCCGCCAAGGCAGTGCCTGCGGTCGCGCTGAGCCCTAGCAGTAGCGTTCGATGGCCAGCAGTTGATGATCGCCATAACGGTCGCCGCTGGCCCAGCCGGGCGGCAGGATGCGGTCAATCTCTGCCAGATCTTCGGGCGTCAGTGTGATCGTAGCAGCCTGCACCCATTGCCGCAGATTGGCCGCCTTGCGGGTGCCGGGTATCGGGATCAGATGCTGGCCGCGAGACAGAACCCATGCAAGCGCCGTGGCTGGGGTGGACCAGCCGCGCGATGCGCAAAAGGCCCGGAATGCATTGATTTTCTGGGTGTTTTGCGAGAAATACGGCTCGGTAAAGCGCGGGTTCTGGCCGCGAAAGCCATCGGTGGGCTGTGCAAGCGGCGCATCGCCCAACATGCCGCGCGCCAGCGGCGAAAACGGGATAAAGGCCACGCCAAGGCTTTGGCAGGCCTGAATCAGGCCCAACTCCGGCTGGCGCGTCCAAAGCGAATATTCGTTCTGAATGGCGGTGCAGGGGTGAATCGCATGCGCCTCGTGCAGGGTGTAGGGGGCGATTTCCGACATGCCGTAGCCGCCGATCTTGCCCTCTTCGATCAGGCGCGACAGGGTGCCGATCACCTCGGACAGGGGGCGTTCATGTTCGCGGCGGTGGATATAGAACAATTCGACATGATCGCGGTTCAGCCGTTTCAGCGATGCCTCCAATTCGGCGCGCAGATGCGCCTCTGAATTGTCGATCCGCCGGGGCGGGCCTGCAACAAAGCTGGCCTTGGTGGCGATGGTCACATTGGGGCGGCGGCTGGAAAGCCATTTGCCGACAATGGTTTCGCTGATGCCCATGCCATAGATGTTGGCGATGTCGATGAAGGTGATGCCGGCGTCAAGCATGGCATCCAGGCAGGCAAGGCTTTCGGCCTCATCCGTGGGGCCGAAAATGCCGCCGAAAGACATCGCGCCCAGGCCGATGGCCGATACCATGGGGCCGTTTGACCCGAGTTTGCGCTGTTGCATAGCCCGTCTCCTGCGTTTGGGGGAGGGCAATAGACGCCTGCGAATCGGTTTGGTCAAGCGGAAATCCCGGCTGGGATTTCCGTTTCAGATCAGGGGGCTGGGGTCAGGCGAAGGCGGCCTCCAGCGCCATTTCGACCATGGCGCCAAAGCTGGTTTCGCGGTCGCTTGCTGGCAGAGCCTCGTCGCGCAGGATGTGGTCTGAAATGGTCAGAATGGCGAGGGCGCGGCGTTGGTGGCGGTGGGCGAGCATGTAAAGTTCGGCGGCCTCCATCTCGACGCAAAGGGTGCCATGGCGTTGAAGTTGTTGGGAAAGATCGTCGCGTTCGTCGTAGAACGTGTCAGAGGAATAGATGCCGCCGACATGCACCGGCACGCCGATTTTCAGCGCGGCGGCGTGGGCGGCGGACAACAGGCCGAAATCGGCGCAGGGGGCGAAGTTCATGTCGCGGAAGATTGAACGCGAGGGGCTACCATAGGTCGAGGCGGTTTGCGCAAGGACCACATCACGGACGTTGATGTGGTGTTGCAGGGCGCCGGCCGAGCCGATGCGGATCAGGGTTTGCGCGCCATAATCTTTCATCAATTCATTGGCATAGATCGACAGGGACGGCATGCCCATGCCCGAGCCATGGATTGTTACCCGGTGGCCGCGCCAGGTGCCGGTATAACCCAGCATGCCGCGCACCTCGTTCACAAGCACCGGATTTTCAAGGTATTTCTGTGCCGCCCAGCGGGCGCGGTAGGGGTCGCCGGGCAAAAGCACGGTTTCGGCGATGTCGCCGGGTTTGGCGCCGATGTGAAAAGTCATTTATCCTCCTGCCCCGCAATCATGGGTTAACGCCATGATTCTCTGCGTTTTTCAACGTATGTCTCACATATGCATAACGTATGCCTGACGTATGGCAAACGTGCATACGTTTGCGGGTATTTGGTTGCGTTTACAGGGCGTGCGCCGGGTGTGGCAAACGGGCCGGTCGTTTTGCCACCAGCCCCGGACTGCGCGGCCAGACGCAGGGCTATGCGGCCGCGCTGAAGGCGTATTTGTTGCCGCAGAAATCCGCATCTTCGGGGCGGGCGAAATCGCCCTGATCCAGTAGGTGACGGCAGGCGCGCCGGTCGCGGCATTGGCCACAGGTATAAAGCAGGTCCATGTAGCGGCCATGGTCGGCGTGGATCTGTTCATCGGTAAGGCCAAAGATTTCGGCCATGGCGGCAACGCGGTCTGGCACGTCGGCGGGCATGCGGACAAAAGCCATGACCTGATCGCGGGTCATGCCCATATCGTTCAGTTCCTGATCGCTGAGGTTGGACACCTCTTTTTCCTGTCGCCAGCGCGCAAGTAGCGTCTTGATCCGGTCAAACATCACATCCTCCTGGTGTGTTTGCCCAAAGGTGTGACGGATTGGCGGCGGTTTGGCTTTGATCTGGCGCAATCCGCCGCTGTTTTGGCGGCGAATGCGGTTACTCTGCTGCGACGGGGGCCGCATCCACGAGGTTCACGATATCGAGCATGATGCGGTTCAGCTCAAAGTCCTTCGGGGTGTAGACGGCGGCTACGCCCAGGCTGCGCAGGGTGGCAGCGTCATCTTCGGGGATGATGCCGCCGACGACGAGGGGGATA
>CAMFLG010000164.1 GCA_945957495.1 uncultured Pseudorhodobacter sp.
ATCTTCAGCGCGCCGAAGTCGTGCTCGCCGCAAGGATCGTTGTCGGGCGAGAAATCCTTGAAGGTGCGGACACGGTCGAGAACATCAGCGCGGACATCATCGGGCAACATCTGGATGCCTTGCGTGATGAAGACGCGGCCTGTCATGAACGAGGTGCGAAGCAGATCGTTCATCTGCGCGAGGGTGGCTTGGGGGCTCATTTCGCACCCCCTTTCGCGGCGTCCACGGGCATCAAGAAGATGACGCCCTGACGTTGCACGAGTTCGGACGGGATCAGGTCGAGCGTAAGAAGTGCGCCAATCTTTCCGTTCTTGCGCGGCCAGACTGAGCCGATCTCGCGAGGCTTGGCCAGAATGTCCTGACCATTTTCGTCCTTGCCAGTGATGCGCGAAAAGGCGACCCGATAGAGCGGGCGCTGCGCGTTTTGTTTGGTTGAGGTCATGATGTGTTCCTTTCGTTTGCTCTTGGCGGCTGGACCATCCAGCCGATAGCGCTTCGAAAGCGGACCGCTTGAGGGCGGCCGTCATGGTCAACACGGGAGGCGAAGCCGAATGGAGCGGGCAGACCATTGACGGTAGCGGAGCGCCGCCCGTAGGTCCGTACGTTGCGCCTATCGGATGGCTGGATGGCTCCTGATCGCCTGCACACGAAAAAAGCCGGGAACATATCTCATGAAAAAAAGAACGACGCTCGCCGCTGGGCAAGGGTTCCAACATGCGTTGAAACCCGCACAGATACGGTATCAGGACATTTGCCCGTCAAGCATCTGCTCGGCCTTGCGGCCTCCTCGGATGCTGGACTGGCGCATTGTCACTGCTAGAAAATAACGAGGAGAGTTCTGATCAGGGCTTCAATCGACCTTGCCGCCGTCGATCATGCGAAAGCGGGATTGAGAGCCACGGGCACGCATCATTCGTCTGATAGTGCGAAGTCTGTCTTCGATCATGCGGTGATAGTTGCTGATCATCATCCGATGGAAATCTGGATTGACCGACATTTTTTGCCGAAGCGAGCGGATGTTTCTTTCATAGACCATGATGGATGCATATTCACCCCAGACATCAATATTCTGAGGCGGCTTGTTTATGGGGCCGGTCACCTTGATGGCTTGTTGAATATGAGTGAAGAAAACACCCGATGGCAGATCGCGATTTTCAGCACGAAAGATGATCTCGGCGGCATGTGCGATAATAGTGTCTTGCGATGCGCCTTGTAGCCGATTGGTCATATCTTGAATAAGCCGCGCTGTCTGGCTGAACGGAAACGTTAGAGAGCCAGTTTCATCATTTTCCCAATACTCAAAATAATTGGCTGGGTCTGGAAAAATGTTCAATTTAAGTAGCCGATGCCGAAGAAGGTCGTAAATCCGAAAGATCGTCTTGGATGAAATTTGGCCTATTCGTTTTTGCTTTTCGGTGCTGGCAAAGTCAGCAGCAAGCACTCCGTCAGCGAAGGCGCGGATCACCTTCTCGACCTGGTAGTCGGACAGCTTCTGTCCAGCGAGGTAGCGCGTTAGAACCTTCCGACGCGGCGAGCGTGGCCGGTGCTGGCCTTCGCCATCGTTGCTGTTTTCGTTCATGCCGAACCGACGGATTTTGCGTTGTGTAACAAGGCCTTGACGTGAACCTTCCCCCGTTTGACGCCCGTCTTCCGGGGGAATACAGACCGATTCACGCCGCGCCTTTTGTTGGATTCTTGCGGTAATACCTCCTTAATGGAGCAGGAAGACGGGGTTATGTCTAGGAATAATATCCTTGCATGTTCCCTATTTGTTCTGTATTCTGTTTCGCTTCCAAACCGAGGAGGCGAAGACGAAGAAGGAGGCTGGTGATGGTGGAACAGGAACAATATTTGGGCGGTGCAGTCGATCAAGCGCCGACTGCGGACGCCAGTAGAGCCCCCACGCGCCGTGCGCTCACCATTGATGTTGACTTCTACCAGAGCCAGCTGGACGACAGCAACTTGTCCGATGCCGAGAAGGAAGCCTTCTTGCAGGCGCTGTGGAACATCGTCTGCGCGTTCGTTGATCTAGGGTACGAACTGAACCCGGTGCAAAAATTCAGTGGAGAAGCTGTGGCGAAGGCGCATGAACGCGCCCTGGCCTCGGCCGATGTGGTATCCTCGTCGCCTCCCTCAACGACTCCCAAGAAGGCAGCACCGCGCAAGTGCAAGCTGCGGGAAGACAGGATTCCACGATGAAGAAGATTTCGAACACGAACCCCAAGCAAGCCGTCATCTACTGCCGCGTCTCAAGCGCGAAGCAGATGAGCCGTGGCGACGGCCTGAACTCGCAAGAGGCGCGCTGCCGCGAGTACGCAAAGTACAAGAACTTGGAAGTGCTGAAAGTGTTTGCCGACGACATGACGGGCTCGGTCGTCTCGCGCCCCGGCATGAAGGCCATGATCGGGTTCATCAAGAAGCGCAAGACAATGGGGACGGTCGTTATCATCGATGACATCTCCCGCTTGGCGCGAGGGCTTGAGGCGCATCTTCAGCTTCGCGCTGACCTGTTGGCGGCAGGCGGCAAGCTGGAAAGCCCATCCATCGAGTTTGGTGAGGATTCGGACTCGATCCTCATCGAGAACCTGCTGGCCAGCGTCTCGCAACACCAGCGCGAGAAGAATGCCGACCAGACGAAGAACCGCATGCGGTCGCGCCTGATGAACGGCTATGCAGTTTTCGCCGCACCGATAGGCTACCGCTATCAACGCGTAACAGGCCAAGGCAACATGCTGGTTCGGGATGAGCCCTACGCCAGCATCCTGCAAGAAGCCCTCGAAGGCTTCGCGAGCGGTCGCTTTGAAACGCAAGCGGAAGTGAAGCGTTTTCTTGAGAGCATGCCCGAGTGGCCGAAGTGCCTCCAGAACGGGGAAGTGCGCAACCAGCGCGTCAACGATATTCTGACCCGCCCGATCTACGCGGGACTGGTCGAAGCCCCCGAGTGGGATGTGTCGCGCCGCCCTGGCAAGCATGAGGGCATCATCAGCGTCGCAACCTTCGAGCGCAATCAGGCCCGGCTTACCGAAGGTGCGCGGGCACCCGCCCGCAAGGACATCAATGCTGACTTCCCTTTGCGGGGGTTCATCCTGTGTGACGACTGCGGCAAGCCATTGTCGGCGTGCTGGTCGAAGAGCAGCACGGGCGAGAAATACCCCTACTACCTCTGCCCGACCCTCGGCTGTGCCAGTTACCGCAAGTCGATCCGTCGTGCGGAACTTGAAGGTGCGTTCGAGGATGTCGTTCGCAGCCTGCAACCGACCGAAAGCCTGATGAAGATCGCAGGGCTGATGTTCAAGGATGCCTGGGAGCAACGTCTCGAACAGGCGAAAGATATTCTGGGTGGCGTGAAGCGCGACCTTGCCCAGATCGACAAGCAGATCGAACAGGTTTTGAACCGCATCATGGAATCGTCCAGCGGAACGGTGATCGCAGCCTTCGAGAAACGCATTGAAACCCTGGAACAGGAGAAGCTGGTCCTGTCGGACAGGCTCTCTCGCGGAACGCCGTCGAAGGATGCCTACAAGGAGTTGTTCGAACTCGCCATGGCCTTCCTCTCAAGCCCTTACAAACTATGGGAAAAAGGAGACTTCGTCCTCAAGAGAACCGTGCTCAGATTGGCATTTTCTGAGCGCGTGGCCTACAACCGAAAAACTGGACTTCGAACGCCAGAAACCGCCTTACCTTTCAAGGTGTTAGCAGCACTTGGAATGGGGAAAAGTGAGATGGCGCACCCAGCACGATTCGAACGTGCGGCCTTTGCCTTCGGAGGGCAACGCTCTATCCAGCTGAGCTATGGGTGCGTAAGGCGATCACATAAGGCAAAGCCCCGGGCCTCGCAAGGCAGAACTTCCGGTTTTGGCCCCGACACTCAGCCAAAAAGTTCGTGGCACAGCTCCAGCGCCGAAACCAGCGCATCCACTTCCTCAACTGTGTTGTACAGCCCGAAGGACGCCCGGCAGGTCGCGCCCACGCCCAGATGCTGCATGAGTGGCATAGCGCAATGCGTGCCCGCTCGCACCGCGATGCCGCGCTTATCCAGCACGGTCGAAATGTCATGCGCATGTGCCGGGCCTTGCAAGGTAAACGAAAAGATCGCGCCCTTGCTTGCCGAATTTCCCTGCACGTTCAGCCAGTTCAGCCCATCCAGCCTTTGCCGCGCATAGTCGCGCAAGGCCCGTTCATGCGCCGCGATATTGGCCATGCCCAGCCCGGTCATATAGTCCAGCGCCACGCCCAGCCCGATCTGCTGCACGATGCCGGGCGTGCCCGCCTCGAACTTCATCGGCGGGTCGTTGTAGGTCACGGCGTCGCGTGTCACTTCGCGGATCATATCGCCGCCGCCCAGGAACGGACGCATCTCTTCCATCCTGTCACGCCGGATAAACATCGCGCCGGAACCGCTTGGCCCATATAGCTTATGTCCGGTGATCGCGTAGAAATCGCAGCCAATCGCCTGCACATCCACCGCCATATGCACCGCCGCCTGGCTACCGTCCACCAACACCGGAACCCCCAGCGCCTGTGCGCCCGCGCAGATCGCGGCCACATCCACCACTGTGCCCAGCACGTTCGACATATGGCTGACCGCCACCAGCCTTGTGCGCGGCCCGATTGCCGCCAGCACCGCCTGCGGGTCCAGATCGCCGTTGGCGTCAATCTCGACCCATTTCAGCACCACGCCCAACCGTTCGCGCAGGAAATGCCAGGGGATGATGTTGGCGTGATGTTCCATCACGCTCAGCACGATCTCATCGCCGGGCTGCAACCGCGGTGCGGCCCAGGCGTAAGAGATCAGATTGATCCCTTCTGTCGCACCAGTGGTAAAGACGATCTCATGTTCGGAACCTGCATTCAGGAACCGCGCAACCTTGCCGCGCACCGCCTCGTACTTGTCGGTCGCAAGGTTAGAAAGATAGTGCAAGCCCCGGTGAACATTGGCATATTCCATCGAATAGGCCTGCGTTACCGCGTCGATCACCACCTGCGGCTTTTGCGCCGAGGCGCCGTTGTCCAGATAGACCAGCGGCTTGCCGTTGACCTGCCGCGACAAGATCGGAAAATCGCTGCGCACCGCCTGAATATCATACATGGCCTAAACCCCTGCCCCCAAGACGAACACCATCACGATGGCAAAACCCAGTGACAGCACCAGCGCCGTCCCGATCATCCCCAGCAGCACGGCGAAGGTAGATCGGAACCCGTGCAGCTCTGCCGCAAAGCTGGACATCAGCCAGAACAGCAAGCCAACGGTCGCCAGCCCAACGATATCCGACAAAGGCGGCGCGATCAGCAGCAAGACGATCTGCGCCGCCTGCGCCAACAGCAGCACCGCCTCTGCCCAGGCCACCAACAGGATCGCGTCCTGCAGCTGCCCCTTGCCGCCGAACATCCGGCCGACGCCAACCATCAGAAAAACCGTCAGCCACAGCACCAGCCCCTGCAGGATCACCACGCGGATCGGGCTGCTGAACAGATCAAGCAGTGCCGGATCGCCGTCCAGCGGCGCCAGCCGCAGCGCCAGCGATGACAGCAACGCCGACAGCACCGCCATCAGGCTAAGCGCCGTCGCCCCGGCCCCGCGCGGCGCGTCCCAGGCGATCAGGCTGCGGGCCACGGCGCGCGGGCTGCGCAAGGTCGCGGTGACAAGCCCCGCCCAATCAGCCTGCACCGCCACGCTCCGCCTCAATCAGCATCGACAGCCAGATCCAAAAGAAACCGACAATCACCACAATCCCCACAAGGGTCAGCTGCGGCCCCGGCCCGATCAGCCCGGCCACCAGCCCCTGCAACAGCATCGCGGGCGACACCGTCACCAGCGCCGCAAACAGCGCCATCCGCGCCCCGTAATGCGACCCCTGCCCGCCCCTGATCCGCGCGATCCAATGGCTGATCGCCGCCACCAGATAAAGCACCGGAATCAAGGCCAAAAGCCCCAGTCCCGCCCCGACCAGCCGCTGCACCATCGGCACCTCGGGGTGTTGCACCGTCAGCCGCGACATTGACGGCCACAGCGCCACAAAGGCCAGCAGCAAGAACGTCACCAACAGGCTGAAGGCAAAGGGTTCAGACTTGCCACGCCGCAAATGCTGGCGCAGCACCCGGGCCGGATGCCGCCACCCCCGCACGATATCTTGGGTCAGGGCCATTCAGTGATCGTGGCGTTGCAGCCAGCCTTCCAGTCGCGCGTGAATATCCTCGGCAATCTCGGCCGATTCAATCTCGCCAATCGCTTCGGCCAGAAACGCCAGCACCAGCAGCGATTGCGCCGTGCGTTTCGGCACACCACGCGACTGCAGATAGAACAGCGCGGTGTCGTCAATGGCACCCGAGGTAGAGCCATGGCTGCATTTCACGTCATCGGCGTAGATTTCCAGCTCTGGCTTGGCCAGAAACTGGCTGTCGCCATCCAGCAAAAGCGCTTGGCTGATCTGATAGCCATCGGTCTTTTGCGCGCCCTGACGCACCAGAATCTTGCCCTGAAACACGCCGATGGCACCGTTCTTCAGCACCTTCTTGAACACCTGACGGCTTTCGCACCGCTCTGCCGCATGGGTGATGAACACGGTGTCGTCATGGTGAAAATCGCCATCGCCCAAGGCCGCACCCGCGACATGCGCCGCCGAATCCGCGCCATTCAGCTCGATCACCACATCATTGCGGGTCATCCGGCCATTCGCCGTCATGGTGAAGGATTTGAAGCTGGCCTCGCGGCCCAGCCGGGCAAAGATATGCGTTGCAGCCCTGCGTTCATGGTCGCGCCCCTGCGCGCGCACATGATGGAACCGCCCGCCATCGGCAACCTCGACCTCCATCACCTTGGTCATGCGCGCAGCCCCCGGGCCATTTTCAAGGATGGTCACTTCCGCGCCGGATTCAACCTTGATGCAATGGTGCAGGATAGCATCGGAAGCCTCTGACTTATGGTGATAAATCAGGGAAATCGGCTTGGCCGCCTTGCCCGTCACCCGTATCAGAACCCCGTCGGTTGCAAAGGCGGTGTTCAGCGCCGCCAAAGGCCGCTGCAC
>CAMFLG010000165.1 GCA_945957495.1 uncultured Pseudorhodobacter sp.
GCATGATCTGCGGCAGGCGACCTTCGTCTTCGTCCTCGTCGTCGCGACCTTCCTCATAGACCTTGAGGAAGCCATCGAACAGCACCACCTGCCCGGTCGCCCGCAAGCCCACCTGCCCATCGGCAGAGGCCACGTCCACCGTCGTCCGTTCCATCCGCGCGCCCGCCATCTGGCTGGCGATGGTGCGTTTCCAGATCAGATCGTACAATTTGCGCTGATCCGCCTCGGCCAGACGCAGATCGTCGGGCGAGACGGCCATGTCGGTCGGGCGGATGCATTCATGCGCCTCTTGCGCGTTCTTGGCCTTGTTTTTGTAGATGCGCGGGGCGTCGGGCACATAGGCGGCACCAAACCGCTTGCCGATTTCGGCCCGCGCCTGCGCCACGGCCTCGGGCGCCATGTCGATGCCGTCCGTCCGCATATAGGTGATGTGGCCCGCCTCATACAGCCGCTGCGCCGCCGACATGCAGGCCTTGGCGCCCATGCCGAACTTGCGGCTGGCCTCTTGCTGCAGGGTCGAGGTCATGAAGGGCGCGTAGGGGTTGCGGCTGGCAGGCTTGGCCTCGACCGAAGCGATGTTCAATGTTCGGGAAGTGACAGCATGCACCGCCAATTCGGCGGCTTCTGCGGTTGGAATATCGAATTTGTCCAGTTTCTTGCCGCCAAGAATGGTCAGCCGGGCGGCAAATTCCTGCCCGCGCGGCGTGGCCAGAACCGCCTCTACCGACCAGAATTCGCGGGCGCGAAACGCCTCGATCTCCATCTCGCGTTCCACCACCAGCCGCAGGCAAACCGATTGCACCCGGCCCGCTGACCGCGAACCCGGCAGCTTGCGCCACAGCACCGGCGACAGGGTAAACCCCACCAGATAATCCAGCGCGCGGCGGGCCAGATAGGCGTCCACCAGGGGTTGATCCACCTCGCGCGGGTGTTTCATCGCCTCGGTCACGGCATCCTTGGTGATGGCGTTGAAAGTCACGCGGCTGACCTTCTTGCCCTTCTTCAGACTGCTGGCCAGCGCCTGTTGCAGGTGCCAGGAAATCGCCTCGCCCTCGCGGTCAGGGTCGGTTGCCAGAATCAATTCATCATCCGACTTCAGCGCGTCGGTGATGGCGCGAATGTGCTTTTTGCTATCTGCCGCCACCTCCCATTTCATGTCGAATCCATGCTCGGTATCGACCGACCCATCCTTGGGCGGCAGATCGCGGACATGGCCATAAGAGGCAAGAACTGTATAGTTCGACCCCAAATATTTGTTGATTGTCTTGGCCTTGGCCGGAGATTCGACGACAACGACGGGCATGAAATTCCCTATCAAACGGGCATTGGAATAGCGCGGCACCATGTGGGGCATCCGCGCCGGTTGTCAACCGGGGCTGACGGGAAACGCAACAAAGCGCCGCAGCCTGCCGATTTCACAATGGCCCGAATGCGCCCCGCGGGGCGATGGCGATTTGCCCCCTTGGCGCCGTGCGCATCACTCCACCCGGGCCAGCAGCCCCCCCGATTGCCGGGTGATCCGCCCCTCCAGTTCCAGCGTCATCAGCGCCGGGGCCAGCGTCGCAGGCGGCATCGCCAGATCGCGGATCAGCTGATCCTCGGCCAAGGGGCTGGGCCCAAGCCGCGCCAGGATCTGGCTGTGGACCGCTGCGATATCGGCCAACGGGCGGCGGGTGGGCACCGGGCCGGGCAAGGGTTCGGGAATGGGGTCGATATGGTCGGGCGCGGCCCGTTCAGCGGCCACAAAGGGCCGGGCGGGGACGCCGATCGCCTCCAGCACATCCGCCGCATGGCGCACCAGCGTCGCGCCATCGCGCAGCAGCAGGTTGCAGCCCGCCGCGCGGGCATCAAAGGGGTGGCCCGGCACCGCCAACACCTCACGCCCCTGATCGGCGGCGGTGCGCGCGGTGATCAGACTGCCCGACCGCGCCGCAGCCTCAACCACCACCACCGCGCGGGCAAGGCCCGAAATAATCCGGTTGCGCTGCGGGAAATGCCGCACCTGCGGCTCCATCCCCATCGGTTGTTCCGATATCCGGCAGCCCTTGGCCGCAATCGCCACAGCCAGTTCGGCGTTCTCGCTGGGGTAGATCACATCCACCCCGCCCGCCTGCACCGCCACCGTGCCGGTCTGCAACGCCGCCTGATGCGCCTCGGCGTCAATGCCGCGCGCAAGGCCAGAGACCACCACCTGCCCCGCCTGCGCCAGCCCCTCTGCCAGCCGCCGCGCCATCCGCAGCCCCAGCGAAGAGGCGTTGCGCGCCCCCACCATCGCCACCATCGGCCGCGCCAGCAGCCCGATATCGCCCTGCGCCCACAGAACCGGCGGCGCATCGGGCAGATCCATCAGGGCCTGCGGATAGCCCGCCTGCCCCCACAGCAGCAATTCCGCCCCCGCCACCCGGCCCTGCGACGCCTCGTGCCGAACCACCTCCAACGGGCAAAGCGCGTAATTCTCGACCCCGGCGGCGCTGGCAATCCCCGGCAGCGCCAGCAGCGCCGCCTCAACCCCGCCATGATCGGCCAGCAGGCG
Organism: uncultured Pseudorhodobacter sp.; assembly: GCA_945957495.1. Lineage (GTDB taxonomy): Bacteria > Pseudomonadota > Alphaproteobacteria > Rhodobacterales > Rhodobacteraceae > Cypionkella. The sequence continues at coordinate 2,534 of CAMFLG010000165.1, forward strand.
ATGAAACGTCGTAGGCCCGACCCGACGCGACCGGATCAGGCGCAGCCACAGCAGCGGATCCTCTGCCGGGGCGGAACTGCGGTGCAAACCCTGTGCCATGCGACCCTCGCCTTGCTTTCCCTGCCAGTCAAAGCGCATTTCGGTTAACCAAAGGTGAATCCCGCCCCGCCCACAGCCCATATCGGCAAAATTCCTGCTGGACCGAAACCCTGTCGCATCTGGACTCATCGAATCTCGGCCATGGCCAATTGAAGCGGCCTGCAAAGTTTGATCAAATAGCGGGCGAAGCGGCCCAGTGACCGGCCCCAAGGTAAGGAAAGCACCATGAGCAACGCATCTGTGGCCCAGCGCCGCGACGAAAACATCTCGCGTGGGGTTGGCGTTCAGACCAAGATCTACGTCGATCGCGCGCTGAATGCCGAGGTCTGGGATATCGAGGGCAACCGCTACATCGACTTCGCCGCAGGCATCGCCGTGGTCAACACCGGCCACTGCCACCCCCGCGTGATGGAGGCTGTGACCAAGCAGCTGTCGAAATTCACCCACACCTGCCATCAGGTGCTTCCTTACGAAAACTACGTCCGGCTGGCCGAACGGCTGAACGCGATGGTTCCGGGCGATTTCCCAAAGAAAACCGTGTTCGTGACCACCGGCGCCGAAGCCGTTGAAAACGCCATCAAGGTCTCGCGCATCGCCACGGGCCGCAACGCCATCATCGCCTTTGGCGGCGCCTTCCATGGCCGCACCATGATGGGCATGTCGCTGACCGGCAAGGTCGATCCTTACAAGAAGGGCTTCGGCGCGATGATGCCCGACGTCTATCACATCCCCTTCCCGCAAGAGATCCACGGCATTTCGACCGAAGACGCGATGGCCGGGCTGACCAAGCTCTTCAAGGCCGATCTGGACCCGACCCGCGTTGCCGCCATCATCATCGAGCCTGTGCAGGGCGAGGGTGGCTTCTACCCCGCACCGAAAGACCTGCTGCGCACCATCCGCAAGCTCTGCGACGACAACGGCATCGTGATGATCGCGGATGAGGTGCAAACCGGCTTTGCCCGCACCGGCACCATGTTCGCGATGGAGCAATCGGGGGTGGCTGCCGACATCACCACCATGGCCAAGGGTCTGGCCGGTGGCCTGCCGCTGGCGGCGCTAACCGGGCGGGCGAGCCTGATGGATGCAGCCCATCCGGGCGGTCTGGGCGGCACCTATGGCGGCAACCCGATCGGGATTGCCGCGGCCAACGCCGTGCTGGACGTGATCGAGGATGAGGCGCTGTGCGCCCGCGCCAACGAATTGGGCGGCCGTCTGAAACAGCGGCTGGAGGCGATCCGCTCCACCACCCCGGAAATCGCCGATATCCGGGGCCCGGGCTTCATGGTTGCGGTTGAATTTGCCAACCCCAGCAACCACGAACCCGACGCCGGTTTCACCACCCGCGTCCGGCAAGAGGCTGAAAAGCGCGGTCTGATCCTGCTGACCTGCGGTGTTTACGGCAACGTCGTGCGCTTCCTCGCGCCGATCACCATCCCCGACGCGCATTTCGCCGAGGCGATGGACATTCTGGAAGCAGCCGTCGCCGCCGCCCGCGCGGCCTGATCCGGCCTGAACAAGTTGCAAACGCCGGGCCTCTGCCCGGCGTTTTGCATTTCCCCCGCCGCTTGCGCGCGCTGCCGGGTAAGGTGAGCAATATTGCCCACCTTACGGCGTCACCTCATCCGAAACCGGGTGCGCAATCCAAGGCCAAGGAAGAACAACAGCGGCAGGGAAAGCACCGTCTGCAGCCCTCCAAGGGCCTTCAGCCACGGGTTCAGATCGCGCAAGTATTCCGCTGAAAACCATCGCAAATGCAGGCCGAACAGCGGGAACTGGTTGGCAAATGACAAGGCAAAGGCCTGCGCCGGATGATACTCAGCCCCTCGCAGCGTCGCGCCCCATCGCAAGACTACATGGTTGATCATCGCACCGCCGATAAAGAGCCCAAGCATCCACAGCGCAGGCCACTGAATGCTGTAGCCAAAGTCCGAAACCGCCCCAAACACCCGATAGGGCAACCGCTGCCACCAGCCACCAATCTGCGCCGCAAAGCCCATCTCACGCCGGAAAAAGAAATGTTCTTCCTCCGGTAACCCTTGCCTACCAAGATTGTGCCGGATCACGGCGCAAGAGGCTTTCGCCCGCTCAGGATCAGACTGCAATCCTTGCGGCCAGAACCCGGGCTTGGCGGTGAAGGTGGTCTTGTCATGGAGGACTGTGCCGGAGAAGTCGGGGTATGAAACAATGAATTGTGTTCCTCTGAAATTGGAAGGCTTGCGAAAATAACAATCTTCGAATGAGATCGCATGTCGGCCACCCGGTGCACCAAAGCGCACATTTGCGAAACTCGCAAAACCGTTGAAATTTACGGCACGAAAATCTGCGCCGCCTTGGAAGATGGCATCATCAAATCTTGCATCACCGGTAAATGTGGAACTTTCGAATGACACTAGTCTTGTGAAATTTGCACCTTGAAGCCAAACATTTGCGCTGAAGATCACTCCATTGAGCCAGACTTCGCCTGAAAATTCTGCATGATGGAAGATCAAATCCTTTGAAAACGATGAGTGGCTGAAAGACGCATCGCTCCTGAAGGATGCAGAAGAAAGATCGGCATCGCCATTGAATCTGGTGCTCTCGAAATCGACAGCGGCACCAAATGCTGCTGCCTGAAATAGGGCGGTTCCGTCGAACTGAGCGGCACGAAAGATAGCTGGGCCTTGCAGCATAGTGTCATTAAATTCAGCATCGCCACCGAAAAAGGTTTGATGGAAATTGCACACACCAACAAAGCGTGCTCCTCTAAAATCGCAATGTCCCACCATCGCACAAGACTCAAAGTTTGATGATCTCTTGAACAATGAATGGCGGCATGAAAAATCAGATGCGAAAGCGAACCCCACTGCGACTAGGTGATGTCGAAACTCTAAATTGTCGAGTCTTATGCCAATGAACCTGATTTGTGCGATGTCTGGAAAGCCAGGATAGTACGCGTAGCCTTCGTTCCGCTGCCTCCATGCTTGTTCGTGGAGTTTTCGGATTCTATCACCTTCCCGATGCCAAAGATCCCTTTGTGGCAACGACACGGATATTTTCGCCAACGCATCGCGGACGCTGTCTCCAAGGATGCATCCAACCGCAAGATTCCAAACGCCAAGATTTCTCTGATGCAATGCCCAGTCAATTTCCTCGCCCTCTTGCTCGCCATAAAGCGTCATCAGCACATACCACGCGTTCTCGTTCGCTGGCTTCAAAGTCCGCTCTTCACTCATCACAGCATTTGTGGCGCGGCGTCAGCTTCTGGACGGAAATGGGCCACCTTCTGGACGGAAATCTCTGCTATGGGCACTCCTTTATCCCTGCGCCCCTAACTCCGCCTTCAGCATTCATCGCGCACACCCTGCTAGCGAGGCCGCCATCCCGACAATAGATCATATGGCGCACCTACCTCTGGGCCGGTTCTGACCGGGGATATGATGACAGACTGAGGCCTGCCGCGCCGCCCGCAGACACTGCAGCGCATCCGCGCCAGCACCGACGGATGTGTATTTAGGCCGGGGGGATCGGTCCAATCGTCAGGTATGTCTTCTGCCCGCAGAGTCACTGAGTGGCCACAGGCACAGGTCAAATAGAGATGGTACTGAGCTTTACCCATGCTGGCCAAATTCGCGGCAACGCGCCTAACGGTCAAGGGCCTGGGTGTTTGCAGCACCCCCCGGCCTCCCTTCAGGCCGCCGTCAGATCGTCAGAATCCTGACTTCTGGAACCCTGTAAACATCGTGGTGGCAGTGGCGCCGGATGGCAGCGTCGGGGTGATCCCTGCGCGCATGTAGGTGCCCGAGGAAATCGCAACGGTCGACAGATCCCAGGCGGAACTCTCAACGCCGACGTTGAGCAAGGCAGTATAGAGTTCTGCGACACCCGACATGCCGCTGCCCAAGGGCGATTTGACCTCTGCCCCAAACAGCGTGGGTTCCAGGAGCGCGCCTCCGTTGATCCGGGTCTTGCGATTGGTTCCGACCTTCAGATGCGTCCAGGTCGAATTCGTCAGCTGATGCGTACACCGCGCCGAAGCAGACGTGTTCAGGCTGCAGTTCTTGACGTTGTCGACAGAGATATCGACCGCCGATCCCGCCCCGGCCACCACGTTCGGCGGCACATAGACCGATCCGGCTTCTGAGATGACTTTCGCCGAGGGTGAACAGTCACGCAGGGCAAAGCGGGGAACATCGTTCTGGCCCGCGTCTTTGATGGCGTTCTCGTAATCGAGCCATGTGGTCAATCGCCAGTTGCCGCCGCAGTCGATGCCGTCGATGACGACAGACCGGGGCGCCCGCACGATCCCGCCCGCCGCCAGCGCCGGATTGATCTTGAACTCGAACGCCATCACCTCCCGGTATGACCC
>CAMFLG010000166.1 GCA_945957495.1 uncultured Pseudorhodobacter sp.
TTGTGTCGGGGCCTTGTCATGTTTCACTGTCCTCTCGCGAAGGGAGGCGATGATGACCCGCAAGATCAACCTGCTGCTTGCCGAATATGGCGATAGTCACCAGAACCACACCAACAAGGCCGTCCACTGGATTTGCGTGCCAATCATCGTCTGGACGGTGATGGTGCTGTTTTACAGCCTGCCGGTGCCCGCCGCCTTTGCGTCAATCGCTTGGGCAAACTGGCTGACCCTCGTTCTGGTCCTCGCACTGATCTACTATGTACTGCTTTCGCCCACGCTCGCCATCGGCGTTGCGGCCTATGCGGCACTGGGCGTCTATCTGATCCACGCCTATCAGGCGGCGTTCAGTTGGCCCATCTGGCAATTCGCGGCGCTTATGTTCGTGGTTGCGTGGCTCGGGCAGTTCTGGGGTCACAAGGTTGAGGGCAAGAAGCCGTCCTTTTTCAAAGACGTGCAATTCCTGCTGATCGGTCCCGCATGGCTGCTTAGCTTCATCTATAAAAGGCTTGGAATTCCGGTCTGACGACACACAGCCATGTCGAGCCAAAACTGAAATGGTCAGGTGCTGTTGGTAAAAGGGAATCACCGGCGCGTTGATCGCGGCTAAAGCGGGTCTCTGCGATCGAAACCGGCTTGGCACGATGCATCGCGCCCTCTACAGCCTGCGGACCCGCGCCTTGGACTCTGCGTCCGAGCCCTTTACCAGACAGTCAATGTCGACCTGCTTGGGCGCAGGTTGGAGCGGCCTCTCCAAGCCGAGCCTACAATGTTCCAAGCTTCGCACCGTCGTCATTCGTTATCAGAAGGGAGACGCCCTTTGGTTGACGAGTGCCACGTTCCTCAGAACGCATAATTCAGTCTCACTCTCGCCTGATAGGAGACCTCTTCGTCAGACAGAAGTGCATCGATTGCGCCACGAATTGTCATCCTGTCAGAGACAGCCAGGTCAAGACTTGCCCCAAAATCTGCAAAAAGTGACACGGGATCATCTTGCATCAGGAACGTTGGACCATCGTTTCCTGCGCCAAGGAATGACGCCTGAACTGCAGGCGTATCGCCAAACAGCCCCAGCATCCCTGCCCGAAACATTGTCTGGCCCGCCATACCATTCAGGTCAATTGCACGGCCGAAATTGACGAAAGGGTTCACGCTATAAACGGTCTGTTCCAGATCGGATACCGCCATTCCGTATCCCCCAGCGCCTTGTTCGGAATAGCCATTCTGGTGAACCCGGGTGGCGCCGAAGTCGATTGTTGGGTCGATGAATGTTGTGCCAAACGAAAAGCGCTGATTGGCCCTGACATGGGCGGAAAGATAATTGCCGTCCGGGTCGCTGGTGGCTGTGACAAGATCGGAACCTGACTCAAACCAACGCTCTTGCGTCGAAGAAAATGTGCCGCCCTCGATGGATGCTGCCAGCATCAAGCCGCCCAGATCTTGCTTCAGCACAGCGCCAGCCATGGTTCTTGAAACGGTTCCGCTGCCTTGGTCAAAACTAAGAACGCCAGCTTCGTAATCGGCCGCAAGGCCGAGCCAGGTGTCGGCCGACAACTCGAACTGCACACCCATGCTAAGGCCGGTCACTGTTTCGCTATAGTTCGGGCCCGATCCGTGTGGGTTTCTTTCAAGGTCGCGGCCATACAAGCGCACCCAACTGCATTGGCCTTCCTGCCCGAAATCAAAACTGCCCGCATCGGTGTGCCGCGCGCAGCTGTGGAGTTCGTCAGAGAACGACAGGCTGCTGACCATTGTTGCATCCGGCACGGCCAGTGCCTGATCGGCAATGAAGCCATCGTAGGTGTCCATGAGGTCGTCCTTGCCTGTCAGGTTTAACACCTGTTCAGCCAGCGACGTGATAAATGCACTATCTGCACCCTCAGGCGCATCGAAGATGATCTTGTCCAGGTACGCGCCAAAGCTGCGGTGGTTTGCGTTCACTCCACTCCACGCGCCGACATCGGCATTTCCGCCGGAAATGTCGTCCCACGGGGTTGTGTCAATGGAATAGGAAAGCACCAGAGTGGTTGTGTCAGCAGTCACTGTATCGCTTGTGGACAGGCTATAATCAACGGTTGCTGTGTCCGCGATCGTAAGCAGCGAAGTGTCAAACGCGAAGTTGCTGTTCAGAATATAGGCCGTGCCTGCCCGCTGGGCACTTCCCGGCTGCGAAAGGATCAGGTTCGGCGATATCGTTCCTGCGACGGCAACTTCCCCAACGCCGCTGAACGTCCCTGCCACAAGCGACAGAAGATCGCTGGCCACCACCGAGTTGCCCAAGGGACGGCTTGGGTCAAAATCCGCCATATAAGTGTTCGTGCCATAGAGCTCGATCTGGAATCCACTGGAAATGGTGGTCGTGGCTATGGCATTGGCGCCGCCCGGTGCGAGAGTGCCACCCGACCAGAAGCTGGAGTTGACGCCCCCAATGGTCACTGCGGTTCCCGAATTCATCAGACCATAGTTGTCGAAAGTGAAGCTTCCGACCGCCCCGCCGTCCGTCTTGGCTTCCGTCAGGACCGAGCCTGTGGCTGTACCGTAGTTGTCGATCAGGAAGAGGTTGGAGGCTGCAACGCGCAGGGCATAGCTTGCCGCGTTCTGCGTTCCGATTGTCCCGCTGTTGGTAATCACCGAATTACCACCACCATCCAGAACATAAATTGCTTCACCGCCAGAGGCGCCGGTCAACACAGACGCGCCTTCATTGATGTTGATCAGCACGTTGCCGCTGGACTGCCCGATCTGTGCATCGCTGCTGGCCAGGATGCCCCGGCCGTTCTGGCCCGTGGCCTCGATGGCGCCAGAAACGTTCACTGTAACAGTTCCGCTGACATCATCGCTTGCCGAGCCCCCGGCACTAAGCGCGACAATCCCCACCGATCCCTGCCCCTCAACCAGAATAGCTGCGTTGGCATTGACGGTCACATTGCCGCCATTGCCCGGCGCATTGCCGCTGCCTGCGTAGATTGTCGTCGTTGAATTGCTTTTTACGGCCGCGATGCCGCCCGATCCACCGACCGATTGTGCAACGATCCCGGGCGAGGCAGTGCCGGTGGTGTGGATGGTGTTCGATGCGGTCACAGTGACCTCGCCCCCATCGCCGCCTGCACCGGGGCTTTCCGACACCGCGACACCGGCGCCGATATTGAGGTATTCACCGGAATCTGAAAATCCTTGGCCAACATCACCGGCGGTGCCGCCGCCGCCGCCCACGGATTGCGCGAATATGCCGGTGCCGCTGAAGCCCGAGGTGTTGGTGATCGTGCCGGTGCTGGTTACAGAAACGGCACCCCCAGTTCCGCCGCCGCCGCCTTTGTTTCCAACGGTGACAATGGCTGTCAGGCTTGATGATCCTGCTCCTCCGTCACCGCCACCGCCTCCCACTGACTGGGCGAAGATGCCTGAACCACCTGCAAGGAACGGCAGCGCGTTCGTTACCCCCCCAAGAAGGCCGGTGTATTTTGCAATATAGCTCGCATCCGGGCCATTGATCTGGATATTGCCGCTGTTCGTGACGGTTACGCTGCCGCCATCACCCCCCGATCCACCGGCGCCGCCAACAGCGATGTCAAAGCTTGAAAAGGACGGCAACAGATTGCCGGGAAGGTCGGTGATCTTCACAGCGAGTTGGTTGGTTGTCCACGCCTCGATGCCAAGCGCGCCTTCGCCTCCATTCCCGCCGCCGCCGCCAACAGATTGCGCGTAAATGCCATGGCTCAACTGACCGCTGGTGGTGATGTCGGCGGTATTCTCTACAGTCACGTCGCCGCCATTGCCGCCCGTTGAACCTTGGCCGCCGATCACAACCGTTGAGTTGATCGCAAAATCTGTCGCAGCATTCTTGGTCGGATCTCCCCCACAGACATAGGTATTCAGCGCCGAGTTGTTGCAAATGTCGCTTACGGCGAAACTTGTGGACGAGGCCGTTCCCCCGTCTCCACCCCCTCCGCCCACAGATTGCGCCATGATCCCGCGCGACCGCGTGCCAGTTGTCGTGATTGCCCCGTTGTTCTTTACTGTCACCGCATCAGCATCTGCGCCCACGCCGCCAGAGCCGCCACCGCCGACAGAGAAATTCAACGAGAAGGACTGAGTGGTTTGTTCTTGTTGTACCGGGTTCGAAATATTTACAGCGATGTAGCCGGCGTTTCCACCGCGCCCGCCACCGCCACCCAACGATTGCGCGATGATTCCGTCAGATCCACCTGCGGCTGTTGAAATAGCCCCCTGATTCTGGACGCTGACTTGTTGCGCATTGCCACCCCCACCGCCTGAGCCCCCCACCTGTGCGGTGATCTGAACGCTGGTTGATGATGCGGCCTGCAGAAGTGCAGTGTAAGATGATCCACCGTTACCGCCGTTGCCGCCAATGGATTGGGCCAGAATGCCTGCCGAAAGAAAGCTGCTGGTGTTAATGGCACCGCTGTTGGTGACATCCACAGCGGCGCTTTCGGCACCAAAGCCGCCATCCCCGCCGATATTGAAGTTGACGTTCACGGCCGAGGGAGCCGAAATATCGGTATTGAAGGCATAGACAGAGCCGCCATCTCCCCCATTTCCACCGACGCTCTGGGCCAGAATTCCGATGCTCGCCAAATCGCCGGTAGAGATGGACGAGGCGTTCTGCACCGTGACGGTGGACGACCGCCCACCCGGCGCTCCACCGCCGCCGATCGTTACACCGACTTCACCCGAGACGCCCTCTGTCAAATCGCTGCCGAAATCCAGGGCAACTTCGCCTGCGAAGCCACCGGCACCGCCCGACCCGCCGACGCTTTGCGCAAAAATGCCGTGTGACAGAAAGCCAGAGGTTTCTATTCTTGAATCCGCTTCTGACGTAATTACGTCTACGGTTCCCGCCAAACCGCCGTCACCGCCGCTACCGCCGATGGTCACGGCAACGTTACCAAGCTGGCCTATGTCAGCGGTAACAGCCCCCCGCGCGCGGCCGCCATCCCCGCCCATCGACTGTGCCAGAATTCCCACCGACAGATGCCCTTGGGTCTGAATGCTATTGGACGTGTTTACCTTGACATTCCCCGCCTGCCCCCCGCTTCCACCCTTTCCGCCAAGGGTGACATCGACGCTGGCCACAGTCAGCGAATTGGCGTTCGCGGTGCCAACGATATGTGCAGCCGACATGCCGCCTTTGCCGCCGACCGAAGAGGCAAGAATGCCGTCCGACAAATGACCGCCGGTAACGATGTCACCACTTGTTTCAACTGTTACGTTGCCCGCTTTGCCGCCGCCGCCGCCACTGCCGCCGATAGACACGCCGATGGCACCGACGTTCAAGGTGCCAGCCGTCAGCACCGTGCCGCCCGCGCCGCCGCCGCCGCCGGTACTGACCGCCGCGACCGCATCGGACAGGCTCCCTTTCGTGGTAATCGCTCCGCTGGTTGTGACGGACACATCGCTTGCGGTGCCCGCCTTGCCGCCCGCCCCACCGACATTCACCGTCACATTCGCAACCGTCGCGGCGACGGTGTTGATCGTGGTGCTGCCATAGCCGCCGCCGCCGCCAAGCGAATGCGCCAGAACGCCCTGCGCACTTTCGCCAGCCGTAGTGATCGCGCCCGTGGCCGCCACCGAAACATCGCCAGTAACATTGCCGCCGTCGCCGCCTGATCCTCCGATGGCAACACCGACACTCAGCACCGAGAGACTGGAGTTCGAGACCATGATGCCCGAATGTCCACCGCCGCCGCCGGTTGCCTGTGCAACGATGCCTGAGGCTGCTGTGCCGTTGGTGGAGATGGCGCCAGCGGCACTGACGGCCACCCCGGCAGCGTCACCACCACTGCCGCCAGAACCACCGACCGAGTTCGACACCGAGATGGCACCCAAGATATCGGCGTTCACCACGCTTGAGGCTGATCCCCCGCCGCCACCCAGAGATTGCGCAAGAATACCGTCCGAACCTTTACCTTGGGTGGAGATGCCCTGTGTCGTAGTAACAGTTACGGTTCCTGCAGAACCGCCGGTGCCACCGCTGCCGCCGACAGTGTGGTTGTAACCGGCCAGAACACCCGCCGCGATCGCACTGCCACCAGTGCCACCACCGCCACCCACCGACTGTGCGACCACGCCGCGCGATCTGTGCCCGGTTGTCGCAACCGTGCCTGATGCCGTTGCCGATTGCACCACGCTGACCGCACCGCCATCGCCCCCGGTGCCCCCTGTTCCCCCGATGGCTTGTTGATAGGCGATCCCCGTGGCGACGGCATTGGCCCCGTCACCGCCACCACCGCCCACCGATTGTGCGAACACCGCATCTGCGTCATCTCCGCTGGTTGTGATGCCGTTGGAAAAACCAAGACTGACAGTGCCGCCATTGCCGCCGCCGCCCCCTGCCTGCCCGCCAACCGAGAACAGGTTCACCGCCGACATTGCTGATCCGCCGCCGCCGCCCCTGCTGGCCGCGAACAGGCCGTCAGAATTTTTGCCAGCGGTGGTGATGGTCACGGCGCTGGTCACTGTGACGTCACCGCCATTCCCGCCTGTGCCGCCCGCTGCGCCAATGGCGCTGATCGAGGTGCTGGGGCCGCCACTGCCGCCACCGCCCCCCACGCTATCGACATAGATGCCCCGCGAAAAGCTGCCCAAGGTCGCAATGCCCGCGCCGCTCGCCTGTAGCGATACCGTCCCGCCATTCCCCCCTGCAAGGTTGGCACCGCCCAATCCGGTCAGCCCCAAATCTTGCAGGGCCTTGCCGCCACCGCCGCCCACCGACTGCACCGCCAGCCCGTCCGAGGTTGCCCCTGCCGTTGAAATCCCTTGGCCGCCACTGCCCGCCGTCAGTGTTGCCACAACGCTCACATTTCCGGCATTGCCGTGGCTTTGCGCACCGGCGCCAAAACTTTCGGCTGAACCAGAGCCGGAAAATCCGCCAACCGACTGGAACAGCAGCGCGTCAGCCGATTGTCCGTTTGTTGCGGCCGTCACCGTGACAAAGGCAGTGA
>CAMFLG010000167.1 GCA_945957495.1 uncultured Pseudorhodobacter sp.
GTGCAGGTCCGCAGCCCCGTCGCGCAGCGATACCAGCGGGCCCTTCATCGGCACGCGCAGATCGTCCGCCGGGTCCGCCACCGCGCGCAGCCAGCGGCAATCGGCATCATCGGGCACCGCGATGCGCGCCAGATCGCCGTCATAGGCGCGCGCCTTCAGCGTTTCCGCCCGCCGCGCCGTCAGCGCCAGTTCCGGCGCACCTTCCCCCCGCAAAGAGGCCAGCCTGTCATCGTCCAGCACCTCGACCGCGACGCACAGCATCGCCCGCCCGCCCCCGGTCAGCACGATGGGCAAGCCAAGCCGCAGGTCACTGCGGGCGCGGGCGCGGATTTCGGTGGGCGTGGGTGTCAGACTCATGGCCCCTACATAGGCGAGAGATGACAGGATTGAAACATTTCCCGCCCCCATGACACGACCGCGTGAGCCGATTGTCACAAATCTTGTCGGGGGCGTGATCCCGGCGCATGTCATCATCGCAAGGGCAACATGCCCCCGACGATGGAGGCCGAACATGGCACAGTTGAGAAAAATTCTGCTGGTTGACGACGACGATGATCTGCGCGAGGCGCTGAGCGAACAACTGGTGATGACCGAGGATTTCGATGTGTTCGAGGCCCGCAATGGCGCCGAGGGCATGGAAAAGGCCAAGGCCGCGCTTTACGATCTGGTGATCCTTGATGTCGGCCTGCCCGACACGGATGGCCGCGAACTGTGCCGCCGCATGCGCAAATCCGGGGTGAAAAGCCCGATCATGATGCTGACCGGCCATGACACCGACAGCGACACCATTCTGGGCCTGGATTCCGGCGCGAACGACTATGTGACCAAGCCATTCAAGTTTCCGGTTCTGCTGGCCCGCATCCGGGCGCAGTTGCGTCAACACGAGCAATCCGAAGATGCGGTGTTCCAGATGGGGCCCTACACCTTCAAACCGGCGCAAAAGGTGCTGGTGGATGCCAAGGACAAGAAGGTGCGCCTGACCGAGAAAGAGACGAACATCCTGAAATACCTCTACCGCGCGCAACAAGGCGTGGTGGCGCGGGATGTGCTGCTGCATGAGGTTTGGGGCTATAACGCGGGCGTCACCACGCACACGCTGGAAACCCACATTTACCGCCTGCGGCAAAAGATCGAAACCGATCCGGCGAACGCGCGGCTGCTTGTCACCGAAAGCGGTGGCTACAAACTGGTAGCGTAAACGGATTATTTACCGTTGGGGTCTTATTGTTGCCTGAATCGTACACTATCTACCCGGTCAGGCGGCAATTGATGCCCTCGCAAGTTCCCCTTGTCGTGTCGGGGTTATGACACGGCATCCTCCCTGTTGGACCTGGCCGGGCCATGTGCCCGGCCTCTTTTTTCAATCCAACCGCAGCCGCCACGCGGAATAGGCCAGCATCCCTGCCGCACAGATGGCGACAATGCCATACATCAGATGCAGCGCCGCAGTCGGGCCAAGCCCTGCCGCCGCCACCAGCACCGCGCCCCCCGTCAGGGATCCGGCCGACGCAGGCCCGGTGCCGAAAAACCGGAAGGCGGCATTGACGCGCCCCATCATCGCGGTGGGAATCTTGCGTTGCCGATAGCTTACCGATGCGATGTTCCACAGCATGTTTCCGAACGCCTCCAGCATCATCAGCGGTGCGATCAGCCACAGTGACGTGCTCAGCGCCATTGCCGATGTGCACAGGGTAAAGGCCAGAACACCGCTCAGCAATCCCGCCGTAGGCCCCGTCCGGCGCAAAACGGTGGGGCCGATCAGGCTGCCCGTCAGCCCGCCCACCGCCTGCGCCGCCATCAACTGGCCGTAGCCAAAGGCGGAAAGCTGCAACACCTCTTGCGCGTAAAGCACCAGCACGCCGTAAAACATCGACCCGATGAAGTTGTAAAACCCCAGAACAAAGGCCAACCGCCGCAATGTCTGGTGCTGCCACAGCCACGCCAGCCCTTCCTTCAGTGCCGGGCCAAAGGCCTGCGGCGCAGCCTTTTCCACCCGCGGCATGCGGATGGTGGACACAAGGCCAATCGCCAGCGCCAGCATCGCCGCCTCGATCCCGAAGGGCAGGGCGATGGCAAAGCCGATCAGATACCCCGCCAGGGGCGGGCCGATGAACTGCCCGGCCAGTTGTTCGGTGCTCCACAAAAGGCCATTCGCCTGTTCCAGTTGCGGCGCATCGACAAGGTTCGGCAGGATGGTTTGCGCGGTGTTGTCGCGGATCACCTCGGCGCTGCCCAACAGGAACGTCAACCCGATCAGCAGATACACCGCCACATTGCCCGTGGGTGCCGCCACCGCCAGACCAACCGCCGCCAGCGCCAGACCCAGCCGCACCGAATCCGCGACCAACAGGATGTTGCGGCGGTTGAACCGGTCGGTCAGAACCCCTGCGGGCAGCGAAAACAGCAGCCACGGCAGTTGCCGCGCCCCGGCCACCATGCCGATCAGCAACGGGTCGCGGGTCAGCAGCGTGGCAAACCACGGAAAGGCCACAGCCAGAATCCCGTCGCCCAGATTGGTGAAAGCCGATGCCGAAAACAGCATGCGAAAGTTGTGGTTCTGCCAAAGCGATGCGGTTTTCATGGCCGCACCCTGTCTGGGCCGCCCGTCAGGGTCAAGCCGCCGTGCCTCCGCATAGCGCAATTCGGGGTTGTGGCGAAAAAGTCATGCAGGAAACATCTTCATTCGGGTTGGAAACAATCCCGTGATTTTGTGGTATGTTTAATCATTACCTCCCTGTTGGACCTCATGCCCGGCCCCGTTTGGCCGGGCCATTTTTTTGCTGTCTTGAGGTCGCACGCATCAGGCCCTAGGCTTTGTCAGCCGCAGCAGGAGACAGCCATGCCCTTCACCCTCGCCACCTGGAACATCAACTCGGTCCGTCTGCGCGAAGGTCTGGTCGCCCGGCTGATGGCCGAAGAGCAGCCCGATATCCTGTGCCTGCAGGAATGCAAAAGCCCGGTCGAAAAGATCCCGGTCGAACAATTTCAGGCGCTTGGCTATCGCTACATGGTGGCGCGCGGCCAAAAGGGCTATAACGGTGTGGCGATCCTGTCCAAGCTGCCGATCACGGATATCGGTGACAAGGACTTCGCGCAATTGGGCCATGCCCGGCACGTTGCGGCGCAGCTGGAAAACGGCGTCACCATCCACAACTGCTATGTGCCTGCGGGCGGCGATATTCCTGACCGTGCGCTGAACGAGAAATTCGGCCAGAAGCTCGATTTCCTGACCCAGATGCGCGACCATTTCCATCAGGAACGCCCCGACAGGGCGATTCTGGTCGGCGATCTGAACATCGCCCCGCGTGAAGATGACGTGTGGGATCACAAGGCGCTGTTGAAGATCGTCTCGCACACCCCGATCGAGGTAGAGCATTTCAACGCTGTGATGCAGGCAGGCAACTGGGTGGATGTGACGCGCGCCAATATCCCCGAAGGCAAGCTTTACAGCTGGTGGAGCTATCGCGCCGCCGATTGGAACGCCGCCAACAAGGGCCGCCGTCTGGATCACATCTGGGCCACCCCCGATATCGCCAGTGCCGCGCATGGCAGCCGTATCCTGCGCGACACGCGCGGCTGGGAAGGCCCCAGCGATCACGCCCCGGTGTTTGCGACCTTTGATCTGTAAGGCGCCTAATTAGGCAACCCACGAAAGCCGTTCCACCACACCAAACCGCCCGCGCCCTCGGTGATGCGCTGGCAAGTGACCCGCCCGATCACGATGGAATAGCTGTCGCGGTCGATCATCTCTTCAACCACGCAGCCAAAGGCGGCAGGCGCGCCAATCAGCAGCCGTACCCCCGGTTCAATGGTTTCCCAGTCCGCCCCGTCATAGCGGGCTGGGCCATTCACGCCGCCAAATCCGGAAAACCGTTCCGCCACAGCCTGATGGTTTGCGCCCAGTGACGACCACCCAAACCGCCCGGTATCCTTCAACACCTGCCAGCTTGACGCAGAACGGTTGACGCAGGCCAGCAGGCGTGGCGGCTCGGCTGATGGCGAAATCGTCGAGGTCACGATCAACCCGGTGGCCTTTTCCCCCTCTCCACAGGTCAGCACCGAACAATTGCCGACAAAGGCTTTCAAGGCGCTGCGGAATTCCTTTGGCAAAGGGGCGGTCATTTCACTCTCCTTACCGGATACCTGCGGCGTGCAGTTTCGGCAGAACCGTATCGCGGAAGTAGGGGAATTCCTTGACGTAATCCACGAAGGACAGGGTGGTTCCGGCAAAGCCCGCCGCATGCAGTTTCAGGATGCCTTCCGCCACATCATCCGGCGTTCCGACCAAGGGGAAGCCGCCATGGCCCATGGCGAACAAATGTTTGATTTGCGCAAGAAGGTCATGCGGAAAGCTGTGCGCATGGGCGAATTGCAGGTTCACAAGGTTGTCCACGGCGGCGGTGTCGCTGTTGTCAACGGCGGTGTATTTCAGAAACGCCTCGGCCTCTTCGCGCGTCGGGCGGCAGATCACATGGCTGAAGGTCAGCACATCCACATTGCGGCCCTTGGCGCGGGCCTGTGCCTTCAACTCGACAATCTCATCCTTGGACCGGATCAGATCAATCGTCGGGGTGAACAGGAAATCGGCGTTGTCGGTGGCAAACTCGCGCCCCTGCGGGCTCCCTGCGGCGTTGATGATCGGAACCGATCCACGCACAGGCGCGGGGTTGCCCTTGATCTTCTTTGCCTTGAAATACTTGCCATCCCAATCGAAATGCTCATCCGACGCCCAAAGCTTCTTGACCAGATCGAACCATTCCTGCGCATAGGCATATCGGGTTTCGTGATCATCGGGCAAAGACAGGCCAAGCGCCTCATACTCCGGCTTGTTCCAGCCCGCGACAATGTTCAGCCCGGCGCGGCCATGGCCGATCTGGTCGATGGTGGCGATCTGCTTGGCAATCACCGCCGGATGGTTCGCTGCGGTGTGAATGGTGGCAAACACCGCGATGTTCTTGGTCGAGGCCAACAGCCCCGCCGCCCAGGTCATCGTTTCCAGCACACCGCCGTGAAAGTCCGTCTCGCCGCCATAACCGATCCAACGCGCAATCGGCAGCATGAAGTCGATGCCCGCCTCGTCCAGCATCTTCGCCAGCGTCAGGTTGTTGTCCCAACTGTTGTCCCAACGCTCGGCGATCTTGGTCGGCGTCATGCCAGAGGAACAGTTGGTCGAAAAAGTGCCCAAGCGAAAACGGTCGCCCGAAAGCATCGGGTTCTGGGTCATGGTC
This sequence comes from uncultured Pseudorhodobacter sp., assembly GCA_945957495.1. Classification (GTDB taxonomy): domain Bacteria; phylum Pseudomonadota; class Alphaproteobacteria; order Rhodobacterales; family Rhodobacteraceae; genus Cypionkella. The sequence continues at coordinate 5,229 of CAMFLG010000167.1, forward strand.
GGCTCCTTGTTGGATTTTAGGTTATATTTTATGTTTGAAAGTCTATCGTAAAATCGCATTGCGTCAACGGATTTTGCAGCGGATTGTGGGGCAGGCGCAGGGGCGGGCAGCATGGCAAAGAAAATCGTTCAAGTTCAAAAAGAAAATGCAGAGTCGGGTTTCGACTACCGCTGGCATCTGGCGCAAAGCGCGGTCGAGGTGGATACGACCGAACTGGAATTTGCCCTGATGCGCACGTTCGAGGGATTCGGCCGCTGGCAGTCGGAATGTCTTGCCTCGGTCTGCGATCTGGCGGCTACGGGGCCGGAAAACGCGCTGCTGCACATCATCCGCATGAATGACCGCCCGAAAACCATCAAGGATCTGGCGCGGCTGACCAACCGCGACGATGTGCCGAACATCCAGTATTCCTTGCGCAAACTGATCGGCGCGGGGCTGGTTGTGCGTCACGGCGCGGGCCGATCCGGCGTGACCTATGAGGTGACGGAGGAAGGCCGCCGCGTGACCGATGACTACGGCGTGCTGCGCCGCCGCCTTCTGCTGGCGGAAATCGCCAGCCTGCCGGGGTTTTCCGACCGTCTGGCAGAGGCCACGCGCACCCTGAACGTGCTGTCGGGCCTGTACGAGGAAATCTCGCGCGTCGCAGCCACCCATCGCCGCGCGTAAGGGCTGGTTGCGGCGCGTTATTCAGCCTGCGATTGCGGCTATGCCGACGGCAAATCTGTTGCCATAGTCGGCCCTATCCGCGCGCGGCGCGGTCTGGTGCGGCCGCAATTGGGGCGCCCCCGGTGTTCCCTTTGATGTCAGAGTTTGCCCATGATCAATCTTACCCTGCCCAGACTGCTTGCATCACTGTGCCTGATGGCCGCTCTTGGCGCCTGCGATCCCATGGCCACACCCCCGCAGGCAGCAAATGATGGCGCGACCGTGCTTGCGGGAACGACGCTGCCCGCCACGCAGCGCGGCACCGCCAACCCGGCCACGCCCTGGATCAGCTATGCCGGGGGGGATGGATCAAGCCTTGAAAAGGCAATCCTGATCAAGGGCGCCAAGGGCGACTCTGATGGGGTGCAGACGGAATATGACTGGCTGGCCAAATATATGCCCGGCTGGCATGCCACCGAACAAGCGCTGATCACCAAGAACGGCCGCGCCTATGATGTTCTGTATGTGACCAAGTCAGGTGCCAAGAAGGCGGTCTACTTTGATATCACCGAGTATTTCGGCAAGTTCTGACCGCAAACTTTACGGAAGGCGCGGGGGGATGCACACGGTCGCCCCGCGAACCGGGTCAGCAGTTCACACAGCCCTTCGCCAGAACCTGCCAGCGCGGGTTGTCGTCTCCCAGATGCCGCAACGCGCCCCATGATCCCCAGGCACCCGGATTGGCAATCTCGGCAGTTGCGGTAAAGGGTTGATCGGTCAGGCTTTGCCAGCCCGCGATCAGGTCGGCGTAATGCGCAGCCATTTCGGGCGTATAGTTGAAATGGGTGAAATAGTCGGCAATCTCTGCGTCCGCCGGACTGCCGAAATCCACCACATGACTGCCGCCCTCATACATCACCAGTTTCAGCCCCCGGTCGGCGGCCACGCTGGCATGATAGGGCAGGATCTGGCTTAGCAGTGTGGTCAGGCTGTCGGACGCCGCGCTGCGCACCTGCGCCGCCGCGCGTTGATCGGCCAGATCATAGCGATGCGCCGCAAGATACGCCGCCGCC
>CAMFLG010000168.1 GCA_945957495.1 uncultured Pseudorhodobacter sp.
CTACGTCTCGTGGGCTCGGAGATGTGTATAAGAGACAGGCTTGCCCCAGTTCAGCGGACGCACCTCCATCGCGGCGCCCTGATGCACCGAACCTTCGTCGATCGGCACCTTGAAATGGCGCGGATCGGTCAGTTCCGGCGCCATGCCGGAAAACGCAACCGCCTCTTCCAGCTTGTCCAGCGCGTTCTTGGTCACGACAAGGCGCAGCTTTTCGCGTTTGGGGTTCATCAACGCATCGCGCACCGCATGCAGGCCAAACAGCCAGACGGTTTCGCGGGCCTCGGCCCGGCGCGCGCGTTCCTTATCCACCACCCAAGACGGTTTCTTGTCACCCGACATCGTTTTGCAGTCCTTTTTCACCAAGGACAGACAATGCGGCGGCGGCGGTTCCGGCGCAAGGCGAAAGCTTTGGGAAATATCTGAAAGCACCCTTGACGCCCCCGGCGGGCTTCGGTAATCACCGGCCTCAGTGGGCGATATGCTGCAAGGTGCGGCAGCGGACTGTAACTCCGCCGAGGCGACTCATGCTTGGTTCGATTCCAAGATCGCCCACCAAAATCAACAATTTATCAATGATTTAAAGTGCGCGGCGTGCAGCGCAGCGTCATTGCAGGCCATTTCGGGTCGATGGGTTATCCTACGGGTGTCCCGCAGAGCGGTTTTGGCACTGTTTTACTTGGCAATCCGCCGCTAACTTGCCTCTGGAAAACAGGATTCCCGAAACGCCCACGGCAAGAAAAAAACACGACTGTTTTTGGCGATATTTTAGACTTGCATACACGATTAAGTTTGTCGTATTAAGAAGGGGCGGTGCAAAGGGCACCTTCTAGCGACACAGGAGACGGATCATGTACAGCACCATTCAAATTGCCGGTCACATCACCGCCCAGGGTCCGGTGTTGCGCAGGCTGAAGGATGGCCGGGTTGAGATTGACGCCGGGGGCAGCCGCTTTGTCGGCTATCCGGTCAGCGCCTCGCCCGCCGCACATGCGCGGGCCTCATTCCGCGAGGGCATGATTGCCGCCTTGTCGCATACCAGCGGTCTGATCTGACGCGCTCTGGGGTGTATCGCCTCTGCTGTGGAACGTGCTAGAAGGCCGGGTAACCGACCGGATCAGGACTGACACATGCGCTCTTATACCTTCAGCCACGCCATCACCCGCAAACCTTCGGCCAGCATCGTGGCAGGCCTGCGGGCGGTGGATACCGGAACCCCGGATCTGGGGCTGATGCTGCGCCATCATGCCGACTATGTGGCCGCCCTGCGCGCCACCGGGGCGGTTGTGGTGGAGTTGGACGCGCTGGAGGCGTTCCCGGATTCGGTGTTCGTCGAGGATACCGCGCTTTGCCTGCCCGAAGGGGCGGTGGTGATGCGGCCCGGCGCGCCGTCGCGGCTGGGCGAGGCGGCGGAAATGGCGCCGCATCTGCGCGCACTTTATGGACAGGTGGTGCAGATTTCGGGGGCGGACAGCTTTATCGAGGGGGGCGACATTCTGACCACCGAGACAGAGGTTCTGGTGGGCAGTTCGGCGCGGACCAATGCGGCGGGGATTGCGGAACTGACCCGTCTGATCGCCCCCTGGGGGCACAGCGTGCGCGAGGTGTTCACGCCGCCGGGGGTGCTGCACTTCAAAACCGATTGTTCGCTGCTGGATGGCGAGACGATCCTTTCTACCGCGCGGCTGGCGGAGTCGGGGTGTTTCGCGGGCTACCGGGTGATTCTGGTGGCCGAGGGCGAAGAGGCCTGTGCCAACACGATCCGGTTCAACGATGCGGTGATCATGCCAGCAGGGTTCCCCAAGACGCGCGCTGTTCTGGATCAGGCGGGTTACAAGGTGGTCGAGATCGGCAATTCGGAATGCGCGAAACTGGATGGCGGCATGTCCTGCCTTTCGCTGCGGTTTTCGCCACGCTGAGGCGGTGTCCCGGGCCGGGACATTTTTTTCTGTATATGATTTCAATGGGCTAGGTGTGCCATTTTAGGACATTCTTAACCATTTGTCGTCGGGCTGCTTGGCAAGTCCTGCAGGATATCTGCCAAAAAAGCGGCGCCGGGTCTATGCGATTTGCCGGGGCGGCAGCGCGCCAAGGACGGATTTTGCGGCGCGTAGGCCGGGGGGTTCGCCGCCTTTGCCAAGGCGTTCCATGGTCAGCTGCATGGCGGCGTCTTGGGACTGCGGGTTGGCAAGCAGGTTCAGCAGCGCGGGCGCGATGCGGTCGGCGCGGCAGGCCTTGCCGATGAATTCCGGCACAACGCGGGTATCTGACACGAGGTTCACCAGCGTCACCGTATCAATCAACGCGGCGCGGCGCATCAGCCACAGGGTTGCCGGGTGCATGTCATAGGCGATGACCATTGGGCAGGCATTGGCGGCCAGTTCCAGCGACACGGTGCCCGATGCGGCGATGGCGCCATCGGCCAGCGCGAAGGCCGCGCGTTTCAGGCCGGGCTCTTGGATGATCTGCGGCTGGATCGGCCAATCGGCGGACAGATCGCGCACCAGTTGCGCCACGCCGCGCACGGTCGGCAGGGCGACGCGGGCGGTGGGGTGGACGGCTTTGATCTGCGCCAGCACTTCGCCGATCACCGGGGCAAGCCGGGTCACTTCGCCCCGGCGCGACCCCGGCAGCGCCAGGATCAGCGGGCTGGGGCCTGCCAGTTGCGCGCACTCCTCTGGCGTGGCAAGCGGTTCGGACACCACCGGATGGCCAACGAAATCGCAGGTCATCCCGGCGGCGGTCATATAGGGCGGCTCGAACGGCAAGAGGGCCAGCACATGGTCGATCACGCGCGCCATCTTGGCCGCGCGCCCCGGCCGCCACGCCCAGACCGACGGTGCAACGTAGTGGATGGTGCGCAAGGCCGGATTGCCCGCCTTGACGATGCCCGCCACCCGCAGGCAGAAATCCGGGCTGTCGATGGTGATCAGCGCCGCCGGATTCGCGGCCAGTGCAGCGGCGGCAGCCTCGCGGATGCGGCGCTTCAGATGCAGGTATTTCGGCAGCACCTCGGCAATGCCCATCACCGAAAGCTCTTCCATCGGGAACAGGCTGTGCAGCCCTTCGGCCTGCATCAACGGGCCACCGACGCCTTGGAACGTTACAAATGGGTTCAGCGCCTTCAACCCGGCCATCAAGGCTGCGCCCAGCCGATCACCAGAGGGTTCCCCGGCGATCAGGAAAAAGCTTAGCGCGCCCACAGGAACAGGCCCCGCGCCTGCGCCTCGGCCAGCATGGCGGGCAGATCAAGGCAGATCACCGAGCCTGCCTGAAAGCAGATGCCCGCGAGCCCCGCCGCTGCCACAAGGGACAGCGTTTCCGGCCCGATGGCGGGCAGGTCGATGCGGCGGTCTTGCCCGGGCTTGGCGGCCTTATAGAAAAGCCCGCCCTTGGGGCGCAGGGTTTCAGGCAAGGCGGCCACGCCCGCCAGCATCGCATCGGTGCCGGGCAGCGCCTCGACCGCAAGGCAGAGGCCGTGTGAGACAACACAGCCCTGCCCCACATCCACCGCCCCAAGGGCCGCCACGATGGCGGCGGCGCGGGTGGCATCGGATTCGGCATTGCCGGGCAGCGTGCCTGCCAGCACCCCTGCCCCGGGCAACAGTTGTGGCGCGATGTCCTCGACGCCGACGATGGTAAAATCCGCCTCTTCGAAAATGCCGATCACCGCGCGTAAGGTGGCATCATCGCCCGCCTGCATTGCCGCCAGAAGGCGCGGCACCATCTGCGCGGTTTGCGGATCAAACAGCGACGGGTCCAGCCGCGGGCGCTGGACCGCCCCGGCAAAGGCCACCCGTTTGATGCCGCGATCTTCCAAGAGACGCAGGAAAAGCGCCAGCCGTTCCACGCGGAACACCTGATCCACCGCGACTCCCTCTGGCGCAAAGCCATCCAGCGCACAGACGAAGGGCGGCTCTGGCAGGGCGGCCAGCAGGGCGCCGGGCAGGTCACCGCGACCGGCGATCAGGGCAAGATCACTCATTTCGGGGTCAGGAACGAACGGTCAGATTGCGACAGGATGAAATCGGTCATCTCGCGCACATAGGTGCTGTCGGTGGTTTCGGCCAGACGGCGGGCGCGATCCAGAAAGCTGCCCTCGCCCGTCGCCAGTGCCGCATAGGCCGCGCGCATCGCCGAGATTTCGGCCCGGTCCACGCCGCGCCGCTTCAGCCCGACAAGGTTCAGCCCATCCAGCACGCCGCGCGGCCCCTGCACCAGACCATGCGGCAGCACATCGTTTGTCACCATGGTGACGGCGCCGATGATAGCGCCATTGCCGATGCGCACCCATTGGTGAATGCCCGACAACCCGCCGACGATCACGTCATCGCCCAGATGGCAATGGCCGGCGATGGCAACCTGATTGGCCAGAATGACCCGGTTGCCCAGACGGGCATCGTGGCCGATATGCGCGCCAGTCATCAGCAGGCAATCGTCGCCGATCTGGGTCAGGCCGCCCCCGCCCGCGGTGCCGGTGTTCAGCGTGGCGCCTTCGCGGATGCGGCAGCGCGCGCCCACGATCAGCCGGGTGCGTTCGCCGCGGAATTTCAGATCCTGCGGCACTTCACCGACGCTGGCGAAGGGGAAGATCACCGTATCGGCGCCAACATCCGTCCAACCGGTGACGACGGCGTGGGATTTCACCTGCACGCCTGCAGCCAAAGTCACCTCTGACCCGATCAGGCTGAACGGCCCGACCGAGGCCCCGGCCGCGATGGTCGCCCCGGCTTCGATCACAGCAGAGGGGTGGATAAGGGCGTCAGGCGAAACAGACATGGCTCAGGCTTTCGGAACGTCAAACATGGCAGAGAAGGTCGCCTCGCAGGCCAGTTCGCCATCGACCATGGCGCGGCCGTCGAATTTCCACACCCGGCCGCCGCCGCGCAGCGCGGTGACATGCAGTTCCATCACATCGCCCGGCACCACCTTGCGGCGGAATTTCACGCCATCGACGCCCATGAAGAACACCTTGGCGTTCTTGTCCACCAGATCCATCGAGAGGCCCACAAGGATGCCAGAGGTTTGCGCCATCGCCTCGATGATCATCACGCCGGGAAAGATCGGCATGCCCGGGAAATGGCCCTGAAACTGCGGTTCGTTGAAGGTGACGTTCTTGATGCCGACGCAGGATTTGCCGATGTAGATGTCGCGCACCTTATCGACCAGAAGGAACGGATAGCGGTGCGGAATGATCCGCTGGATCAGCGAAAGATCGGCCTCAAGCGGGGCGTCTGCGGCGGGGGTCTGGTCGGTCATGGCATCTCCAGTCGGTCTGGTGGGGCGGGCCCTCTTGCCGGGGCGTGGCCCTGAGTAACAACAAGGCGACAGCGAGACAAGCCGCTGGCTGTCAGGGTTGCGTCGTGGGCGCAGGCAGGGTGCTGCCATCGCCCAGTTTCTCGTCAATGCGTTGAATGGCGCCGTCGGTAATGTCGATCGTGCCCAAAGAAACCACGACCGCCGACTTGTCCAGAATGGCCACCGCGCCGCGTTCAACCATGTAGTCGCCCAGAATCGGGGCGATGTTCTGGAAAAACCAGGTGCGATCCGAGTCGCGCCTGCGGGTCAATTCGCGGGACTTGGCCTCTTGCGCGTCGCGCAACTCATTGGCCTTCTTGTCAAAGGCGTCGGCCAGCACCCGGAATTCCGCGGGCGGCAGGGTTTTGCGCTTTTCCGTCAGATCGCGTTCTTCCGCCTCAAGATCGGCGTCGATCCTGCGGTTCTCTGTCACCAGCGCCTGGGTGTCGGCGTCGAAGGCCTGCGCCAAGGCTGCGCCGAATTTCGTCTCTTTCAGCAGGCGCTCTTGATCCAGCGTCACCACCGAGGAGACCGGCGCGGCAGGCGGTTGTTGCGCATGGACCGCCGGGGCAAGTGCCGCCAGACAGAGCCCAAACAGCGCTGCCCGCCGCCCGCGCATCAGAACGTCGTCGCCAGCGTCAGGTTGAACTTCTGGTCGAGGTCGTAGGATTCCTGTTGCAACGCTTCCGAGAAGTCAAAGCGCAGCGGCCCGATCGGCGTGGTCCAGAAGATCGAGATCCCGGCGGCGGTGCGCAGGTGGAAGCTGTCATCTACGTTGGTGGAATTGTTCAGACCCCAGACCGAGCCCATGTCATAGAACACCCCGGCAGAGATGCCATATTCAGCCGGCAAACCCAGCGGGAAATCCGCCTCGAACTGCGCGGTGAAATACATGTTGCCGCCCAGGGCGTCCTGGTTCGGAACGGTCATGTCGCGCGGGCCGATCCCGTTGGTCTGGAAACCGCGCATCTTGCCATTGGCAAAATAGCGGTCGGTCACGCGGGTGGTATAGCCGCCGAAAGAGTTGATCGAGCCCGCCTGCACGTTGGCCACAAGGGTCACGGCGTTCTTGAAGGTCTTTTGCGTATACAGCGCCTGCGCGTTGGTTTCGATGTAGTTCACCTGACCAAGGGCGATGAAATCCTGGCCAAAGCTGAACATGAAATGGTTGTCGGGGTTCAGGCCCGTCGCCTTGTCGTCAAAGACATAGACATAGGCCGGGCCAACGCCGCCCTCGCTGCCCATCGCCTCTTCGTCTTTCAGGATCTGCGAGGAATCTACCGACACGTCGGTCACATCGGCCATGAACATCTTGAGCAGAACGTTCATGTTCGATTGCAGGCCGGTCGGGAATTTCAGACCGGTGTTCAGACCATAGTTCGTGGTGTTGTAATACGAGCTGGAGTAGTTCGAGGCGTTGTAGAAGGCCTGGAACGACAGGGCCAGATCGCGGCCCATCAGGGCCGGTTCGGTGAACGAGATGCTGGAGTTCACCGCGCTGTCACCAAAGGCCAGTTGCACGTTGAAGCCTTGCCCGCGCCCCAGGAAGTTGGTTTCGGCAAAGCCCAGCGTCAGACCGATGCCCGAGCTGACCGAATAGCTGGCACCCAGGCTGATCGAGCCGGTGGGCTTTTCGACAACGTTCACGTC
>CAMFLG010000169.1 GCA_945957495.1 uncultured Pseudorhodobacter sp.
CATCTGAACCCTGAGGGCGCGTTCTTTCTGGGGCTGAAGATCGGGCGGCGGTCGGCTGATCTGACGCTGGTGGATTTCATGGGCCGGGTGCGCGGCATCGAGCGTCAGTTCTACCGCTATCCGTCGCCCAGCGCCGTTGTGGCCTTTGTCGCGCGGGCGCTGCCGCAGGTGATCGCGGCGCTGACGCCTGCCGAGCGCGACCGGATCAGCGGCATGGGCGTGGCGATGCCGTTTCAACTGTGGTCCTGGGTGCAGATGATCGGCGCGCCGCAGTCCGAGATGGACGCCTGGCGCGAGCGTGACATTCAGGCCGATCTGGCCGAGATCGTCGGCATGCCGGTTTATGTGCAAAACGATGCCACCTCTGCCTGCGGGGCGGAACTGGTGTTCGGCACGGGTGAGCGTCCGCGCGATTTTCTGTATTTCTACTTCGGCTATTTCATCGGCGGCGGACTGGTTCTGAACGGGCAGTTGTTTCTGGGCCGTTCGGGGAACGCGGCGGGCGTCGGGCCGCTGCCGGTGCCGGGGGCAGATGGCAAGATGCAACGGCTGCTGGATGTCGCGTCGATGTCGAAACTGGCAGAGGCGATGGAGGCGGCGGGCGAATCCTCGGATCACCTGTGGGAACGCCCGGATGAATGGACGGTCAGCCCTGCGGTACTGTCGGCCTGGATGGATCAGGCGGCAGAGGGGCTGGCCTGGGCCGCTTTTTCCGCCGCATCGCTGCTGGAGATCGAGGCCGTGATGATCGACGGCTGGATGCCGGTTACGGTGCGGGCCGAAATGACCCGGCGCACCCATGCCGCCCTGCACCGGCTGGAACTGGACGGCATTGACCCGCCGGTGATCCGCGAGGGCACTTTGGGGGCCAGTGCGCGGTCGCTGGGGGCGGCGGCAATTCCGCTTTCGCAGCGCTATCTGATTGACCAGAACGCGGCGGGGCGTGGGGCGTGACCCATCAATTTGGCTTGAATTTACGGCCCGCAGGCCCCAAATCAGGTCAAAGCCGCCAAGTTCGGGAAAACGCTGACGGATGACCTTAGCCCTTATCGCCGCCCTGCCCTTTCTGGGCGCGCTGTTTCCCGGACTGACGATCCGCGCGGGAAAGAACACCTGTGCCGCCGTTTCTGCCGCCTTCACCGCAACCGCGCTGCTGCTGATCCTGCTGCAGGCGCCCGCGGTTTTGCGCGGCGAAGTGATCCAGACCCGGGTGGATTGGCTGCCGCAGTTGGGGCTGAACGCCAATTTCATGCTGGACGGGCTGGGGTTGCTGTTTTCGCTGCTGATCCTTGGCATCGGCCTGCTGATCATCCTTTATGCGCGGTTCTATCTGACCGCCACCGATCCGATGGGGCGGTTCTACAGCTATCTGATGCTGTTTCAGGGCGCGATGCTGGGCATCGTTCTGTCCGACAACATCCTGCTTTTGCTGGTGTTCTGGGAGATGACAAGCCTGTCGTCCTTCCTTCTGATCGGCTATTGGAAACACCTGCCCGAAGGTCGGCAAGGCGCGCGTATGGCCTTGGCGGTGACGGGCAGCGGCGGTTTGGCGATGATTGCCGGGGCGCTGATGCTGGGCCATATCGCGGGCAGCTATGACCTGTCGGTGATCCTGACGCAAAAGACCGCTATTCAGGCCAGCCCGCTGTATCTGCCGGCGCTGATCCTGATTTTGCTGGGTGCCTTCACCAAATCGGCGCAGTTTCCGTTCCATTTCTGGTTGCCGCACGCGATGGCGGCACCCACACCGGTGTCGGCCTATCTGCATTCGGCAACGATGGTGAAGGCGGGGCTGTTCCTGATGGCGCGGCTGTGGCCGGTGATGGCGGGAACCGATGCGTGGTTCCTGATCGTGGCGACCACGGGCCTGTTGACCATGGCCTTTGCGGCCAAGGTGGCGCTGTTCAAGGATGATCTGAAGGCGATCCTGGCCTATTCCACCGTCAGCCATCTGGGCCTGATCACCTTCCTTCTGGGGCTGGGCACCAAGGCGGGGGCGATTGCGGCGGTGTTCCACATCCTGTGTCACGCCAGCTTCAAGGCCGCCTTGTTCATGACGGCGGGGATCGTGGATCACGAGGCGCATACCCGCGACATCCGCCGGTTGGGCGGATTGCGGCATCTGATGCCCATCACCTTTGCGATTGCGCTGATTGCCACCCTGTCGATGGCCGGGGTGCCGCCGCTGAACGGGTTCTTGTCGAAAGAAATGATGCTGGAGGCGGCGGCGCATACGCATTGGCTGGGCAATGGCTGGCTGGTGCCGCTGTTTGCCACCTTGGGGGCGTTGCTGTCTGTCGGTTATTGCCTGCGGTTTCTGGTGCAAGGGTTCCTTGGCCCAGTGCGGGGCGATTACCCGCACCGACCGCATGATCCGGGGTTTGGGCTGTGGCTGTCGCCTGCGGTGTTGGCGGTGATCGTGGTGGCGATGGGGCTTTTGCCCATGACCATCGCCGGGGGGCTGGTGGATGCGGCGGCATCGGCCACGACCGGGGCGCCGGTACATGCCAAGATCGCGCTATGGCACGGGTTGGAAAGCCCGGCGCTGTGGATGTCGTTCATCGCCTTTGGCGGCGGCTTTGTGATTTTGGGCAGCTACGCGCGGCTGCGCGCCCTGTGGGATGGCTTCCCCCGCCCCGAGGCAAAGCAGATGTTCGACGCGGGCCTTGGCGCGCTGACCCGGCTGGCGGGGTGGATTACCGATGGCTTGCACAACGGCGTGCTGGCGCGCGGCTTTGCGGTGGCCGTCGTCACCATTCTGGCACTGGCGGGCTATGGTTTCCTGACCGGCACTTATGCACCGGGGCTGCGGGCGGCGACGCCGATCGAGATTTATCCGGCCCTGATCTGGCTTATTCTGGTGGCGGCGGTGACGGCCACGGTGCGGCTGCACCGGCAGCGGGTGCTGTCGATCCTGATGCTGGGCATCGTCGGCCTGCTGGTGTCGGTCGCCTTCGCCTATCTGGCCGCGCCCGATCTGGCGCTGACCCAGATCACGGTCGAGGTGGTGACGGTGGTTCTGCTGATGCTGGCGCTGAACTTCCTGCCACAATGGACCCCGCGCCAAAGCAGTACCGCCCGCCATTGGCGCGACGGCATCCTTTCAGGCGTGGCAGGTCTGGCCGTGGCCGGGCTGGCCTATGCCATGATGATGCGCGATGCGGCCTTTGATCCGATCTCGGCCTTTCATCTGGCGCAATCCAAGCCCGGCGCCGGGGGGTACAACGCCGTTAACACCATCATCGTCGATTTCCGCGGCTATGATACCTATGGCGAGATTGTCGTGCTGGGCGTCGCGGCCTTGCTGATCTTTGCCCTGGCAGAGATGCTGATGGCCCCCGAAACCAGATGGGCCAAGCACCCGGATCAGCGCGCAGGCGATGCGGGCGACCCGCATCCGGTGATGTCCCGCGTTGCCGCACGCCTGCTGCTGCCGATGTCGATGATGGTGGGGGTCTATCTGTTCCTGCGCGGGCATAACCTGCCGGGCGGCGGTTTTGTCGCTGGGCTGGTCTTTGCCATTGGTCTGGTGATGCAATACATCGCGGCGGGCCTGAAATGGACACGGGCGCGACTGGTGGTGAACTATCATACCCTGATCGGGCTGGGCGTTCTGGTGGCCACGGCAACCGGGGTGGGATCGTGGGCCGCGGGGCGGCCGTTCCTGACCTCCAGCTACGGCTATTTCCATTTCCCGCCGCTGGAGGAATTCGAACTGGCCACCGCGATGCTGTTCGATCTTGGCGTCTTTCTGTGCGTGCTGGGGGCGATCATGATGGCGCTGGACGCGCTTTCCCGGCTTGCACGGAGGGTGCGCTGATGGAGGCGTTGATTGCCGCCGCGATTGGCCTGATGACCGCAGGCGGCATTTACCTGATGCTGCGCAGGCGGACCTTTCCGGTGATCATCGGGCTGTCGCTGCTGTCTTACGCGGTGAACCTGTTCCTGTTCGTGGCCGGGCGTCTGGCCCCCGGCCTGCCGCCGATCATTTCGAAAACCGCCGCAGGCTATACCGATCCGCTGCCGCAGGCGCTGGTTCTGACGGCCATCGTGATTTCCTTTGGCATGACGGCGGTGCTGGTGCTGATGGCGCTGGGTGCCTATCTGACCGGTGGCGATGCCCGGATTGATCTGGACGACGGGGGTGCGGAATGAACCACCTTCTGATCCTTCCCGTCCTCTTGCCGGGGCTGATGGCCGGGCTGATCGTGGCCTTTGCGCGCAACCGGTTGCACCTGCAGCGGGTTGCGGCGGCGCTGGTGGTGCTGGCGCTGCTGTTTATGGCGGGCCTGTTGCTGGTTCGGGCCGCGGCGGGGCCAGAGGCGTATTTTCTGGGCAACTGGCCCGCGCCCTTTGGCATCGTGCTGATGCTGGACCGTTTGTCGGCGCTGATGCTGGCGCTGGTTGCGGTTCTGTCGGGCTTCGTTCTGATCTATGTGATCGGCACCGGCTGGGACCAGCGTGGAAAACATTTTCACGCGCTGTTCCTGTTTCAGCTGATGGGCCTGAACGGCGCCTTCCTGACTGGCGATGCCTTCAACCTGTTCGTGTTTTTCGAACTGCTGCTAATCGCGTCCTACGGGCTGATGATCCATGGCGGCGGTGCCGACCGGCTGCGCGCCGGGGTGCAATATGTGGCGTTCAACCTGTTGGGATCAACGCTGTTCCTGTTCGGCCTTGGCCTGATCTATGCCGTCACCGGCACGCTGAACATGGCCGATCTGGCAGAACGCATCGCAGCGCTGCCCGCCGGGGATGCGGGTTTGCTGCGGGTGGCGGCGGTGATGATCCTCTTGGTCTTTGCCATCAAGGGCGCGCTGGTGCCGCTGCAATTCTGGTTGCCCGGCACCTATGCCAACGCGCCGGGGCCGGTGGCGGCGCTGTTCGCGGTGATGACCAAGGTGGGCGCCTATGCGGTGATCCGGTTCAGCACATTGGTGTTTCCGCCCGATTCCGCCGCCATCGGCAGCCTTGTGACCGATCTGCTGACACCGGCGGCGCTGGCAACGCTGGCGCTGGGGGCGGTTGGGGTGCTGGGCACACACAGCCTGCCCCGGCAAGTGGCCTTTGCCGCCATCGGCTCGATGGGCCTGCTGTTTCTGGCCGTTGCGGCGGGCACGCCTGCGGCCACGGCGGCGGCACTGTATTACCTGCTGCATTCGACCCTTGCCACAGCGGCGCTGTTCCTGATCGCCGACCTTCTCGCCGCCCGCCGCGGTGGGGCGGCGGCGCATTCGGGGCTGATCGCGGCGCTGTTCATGGCGGGTGCGGTGGCAATGGCCGGGATGCCGCCGCTGTCAGGCTTTGTTGGCAAACTGCTGGTGATGGACGCGCTGCGATCACAGGCAGTCTTGGCGTGGAGCGCGATCCTCTTGGCCTCACTGGCCACGATGATCGGCTTTGCCCGCATGGGGTCTGCGCTGTTCTGGTCCCCGCAAGAGGCTGATCCCGCCCTGCCCATCCCGCAAGATCGCGGCGGCATCGCGGCGGTGCTGCTGTGCCTTGCGGCCTTGGCGGCGCTGACGGTGTTCGCCGGGCCGGTCATGGCATGGCTGACGGTTGCGGCGGAAAACCTGCACGCCCCCACAGCATATATCGCCGCCAGTGCCCTGCGTGGGGGGACGTGATCATGCGCAAGATCCTGCCCCACCCGTATCTGAGCGCCACGCTATTCGGCATCTGGCTGATCCTGTCCGGCAGCGCCGCCTTGGGCACGATGCTGCTGGCGCTGGTGCTGGCCGTGCTGATCCCGCTGGCCACCGCACGCTATTGGCCGGAAAAGACACCACGCGTGCGCCCGGTGGCACTTGCCGCCTATGTGGCCCTTGTGCTGTGGGATGTGGTGGTGGCCAGCGCACAGGTGGCGTGGATCGTGCTGTTCAAGCCCGCCGCGCAAATTCAATCCGCCTGGATCGCCGTGCCGATTGAACTGCCCTGCGCCGAGGCGCGCGCGCTGCTGGCGGGAACCATCACGCTGACCCCAGGCACCCTGACCGCCGATTTCGCCGAGGATGGCAGCGCCTTGCTGATCCACGCCCTGCACGCGCCCGACCCGGACGCCGTGCGCGACGAAATCAAGCAACGCTACGAAGCCCGCCTGAAAAGGATATTCATGTGATGCTGGCCCTGGCCCTGAATTTCGCCCTTGGATGTTTTGCGGTGGCGCTGCTTTTGAACATCTGGCGCATCGGCAGCGCGCCCACCCTGCCCGACCGCATTCTTGCGGTGGATACGATGGTGGTGAACATGATCGCCCTGATCGCGCTCTATGGGGTGCGGCTGGGTTCTGTGATCAATTTCGAGGCCGAGTTGCTGCTGGCGATGACGGGTTTTGTCTCAACCGTCGCCTTCTGCAAATACCTCTTGCGGGGGAGCATTGTTGAATGAGCGTTGTGGTCGAGGTTTTCTTGTCGGTGATGCTGGTGGTGGGCGGCTTGTTCGGGCTGGTGGGCAGCTTTGGCCTGCTCAAACTGAAACTGCCGATGCAGCGTCTGCATGGCCCGACCAAGGCGGTGACGATGGGCGTGGCCACGGCACTGATTGCGGCGGCGGTGGATGTTTATGTCAGCACCGGTGCGGTGGCGTGGCAAAACGTAATGATCGCGGTGTTCCTGTTCCTGACCGCCCCGATTTCGGCGCTGTATATCGCCAAGGCGCATCTGCACGGCACGGTGGATGCGTCCGAAGTGCCACCCACCGGGACGGCTGCCGTCTGGGCAGGCACACCGGGTTCCGCCGCAGAGTCCGATTAGCGCGCGGGCGGTCTGACGCAAACGAAGGTGAAAGCGCAAACAGCAGGCGGCTCTGCCCCCTCGCTGCGTGCCACACCTCACCCCCGGGATATTCAAACCAATGTGACGCGGCTTCATCTTGGCATAAATACTCCGGGGTGAGCGCCGCAGGCGCGAGGGGCAGAGCCCCTCACACAAGGCC
>CAMFLG010000170.1 GCA_945957495.1 uncultured Pseudorhodobacter sp.
ATGTGGGCCGTCTGGTAGACGTGCTGTCGCAGGGCAGCCCGGCCGAGGTTTGGGCCAGCCATGGCACAGAGGTGATGCTGGTCGGGCTGGCGCTGTTGATCCTGCGCCCCACCATCGGCGGGGCTGGCGTGGCATTGCTGCACAACACCATTCTGCCGAACTTCACCACCATGATGCGCTGGCGGGCGCACCGGCATGTGCTGCGCCAGCCGGTCGGCTGGTTCGAATCCGATTTCGCAGGCCGCATCGCCAACCGTATCATGCAGGCCCCCCCGGCGGCGGGCGAGGCGGTGTTTCAGACCTTTGACGCGGTGGCCTTTGCCGCCACCACGGTTGTCGGTGCCGCGATCATGCTGTTCAACGCCGATCCGCGCCTGCTGTTGCCGCTGGCGATCTGGTTCCTGTCCTATCTTGCACTGATGCGCTGGACGATCCGGCGCGCGGGCCCGGCGTCAACCGCGTCGTCAGAGGCGCGTTCGGCAGTAACGGGGCGGGTCGTGGATGCCTATTCCAACATCCATTCGGTCAAGCTGTTCGCACATCACGAACAGGAACTGGACTATGGCCGCGAGGCGATTGAAAAGGCGCGCAGCACTTTCATGGCCGAAATGCGCGTCGTCACCAAGATGGATGTGGCACTAACCGTGCTGAACAGCCTGCTGATCCTGTCGGTGATCGGCTGGGCGCTGTACCTGTGGTATCACGGCGCGGCCTCGGTCGGCACGGTTGCGGCGGCGGCGGCTTTGGTGCTGCGGCTGAACAACCTGACCTATTGGATCATGTGGGCCACCACCAGCCTGGTGCAGAACCTTGGCACCGTACAAGAGGGTCTGCAGACCATCACCCACCCGGTCACACTGGTGGATGCAACCGATGCGAAAGAGCTTGATTTCAAGGCCGGTCTGATCCAGCTGGACGGCGTCTCGCACCACTACGGGCGCGGCTTTGGCGGCTTGCAGCACGTCAGCCTGACGGTACGCCCGGGCGAAAAGGTCGGCGTTGTCGGGCGGTCTGGCGCGGGCAAATCCACGCTGGTGAAGCTGTTGCTGCGGTTCTACGACACCGAGGATGGCCGGATTCTGATCGACGGTCAGGATATCGCCCATGTCACTCAAGACAGCCTGCGCCGCCGCATCGGCATGGTGCAACAGGACAGCAGCCTGATGCACCGCTCTGTCCGCGATAACCTTCTGTATGGCCGCCCCGATGCGACCGAGGCAGAGATGATCGACGCTGCGAAGCAGGCCGACGCCCACGCCTTCATCCTGACGCTAGAAGACCCCGAAGGCCGCCGCGGCTATGATGCCCATGTCGGTGAACGCGGCGTGAAACTGTCGGGCGGTCAGCGGCAACGCGTGGCCCTGGCCCGCGTGATCCTGAAGGATGCGCCGATCCTTATCTTGGATGAGGCCACCTCGGCCCTGGATTCCGAGGCAGAGGCGACGATTCAGGACGCGCTTTTCGGCGTGATGCAGGGCAAGACCGTGATCGCCATTGCGCACCGTCTGTCCACCATCGCCGCGATGGACCGGATCGTGGTGCTGGAAGATGGCCGCATCGCCGAAGAAGGCTCTCATGCCGCATTGTTGAAGGCCGGTGGCCTTTACGCCAAATTCTGGGCGCGCCAATCTGGCGGCTTCATCGGATTGGATACAGACGAATGATGCTTGGCCCGAAAATCGCGCCGTTCCGCCCGGCGCAGGATGGCCCGCCGCAAAGCCTGTGGCGGTTTTTCCGCTGGGCGTTGGAGGGCGCATGGCCGGGCATTCTGTGGGCAACCTTCTGGTCGGCCTGCGCAGGCTCGCTAGAGGCGATTTCGGCGACGATTCTGGGCGATGTGATTGATGCGGCGAACGGATCGACCCCGGACACCGTCTGGGCAGATCACATGTGGTTGTTTGTCTGGTTCGTCGTGTTTTACCTCGTCGCCCGCCCGCTGATCTTTGGCCTGAACACCTCTGCCGCCGCGATCATCGTGGAACCCAACCTGTTCCCGCTGATCCTGTCGCGCCTGCACCGCTGGACCATCGGGCAGGCCGTCACCTTCTTTGACAACGACTTCGCCGGACGCATCGCGCAAAAGCAGATGCAGGTGGCGCGGGCGACAACGGATGTGGCCTCTGGCACCATCGAAACCGTGGCCTTTGCCGGGGCATCCGTGGTGGGGTCGGTGGCGCTGCTGACCACGATCAACGGCGGCGTGGCCTGGCTTTTGGTGTTCTGGATCGCGGCCTATGTGCTGTTCATCAAGGGCTTTCTGAAAAAGGTGCGTGGCGCCTCGGGCGCGCGCGCCTCGGCCCGCGCCATGGTCACGGGTCAGATCGTTGATACCGTCACCAACATGAAAACGGTCAAACTCTTTGCCCATTCGAAATACGAAGACCGCGTTGCACTGGAATCGATGGAGGCGTTCCGCGACAAGGCCATCGAATACGGCATCATCTCCAGTTGGTTCCGCCTGACCCTTATGGCGATTGCGGGCGTGCTGCCGGTGCTGCTGGTGGGCGCAACCGTCTGGCTTTGGTCCAAGGGCAGCGCCACCACTGGCGATATCGCCGCCGCCGGGGCAATCTCCTTCCGGCTAGCGCAGATGACGGGCTGGGTCTCCTTCTCGCTGATGTCGATTTTCGGCAACCTCGGCGAGGTTGAGGATGGCATCCGCACCCTGACCCCGCCCTACACCCTGAAAGACGCCGACGGCGCAATCGAAATGCCGCGCGTCAAGGGCATGATCGAAATGCAGGGCGTGTCCTTTGCCTATGGCCGCCGCAAGGGCGGTCTGGATGAGGTGTCGCTGACCATCCACCCCGGTGAGAAAATCGGCCTCGTCGGCGCATCCGGTGCGGGCAAGACCACCTTGGTTTCGGTGCTTTTGCGGCTCTATGACACCGAAAAGGGCCGCGTCCTGATCGACGGCATCGACATTCGCACCGTCACGCAGGAATCGCTGCGTCGTCAGATCGGCATGGTCACGCAGGAAACCGCCATGTTCAACCGCACCGCGCGCGAGAACATCATGTACGGCAATCCCGAAGCCTCGGAAGAGCAGATGGTTGCCGCGGCCAAACAGGCAGAGGCGCATGATTTCATCCTTGGTCTGAAGGATTTCGCGGGCCGCACCGGCTATGATGCCTATCTGGGCGAACGCGGCGTGAAACTGTCGGGCGGGCAACGCCAACGAATCGCCCTTGCCCGCGCCTTCCTGAAAGACGCACCTATACTGGTGCTGGACGAGGCCACCTCGGCGCTGGATTCAGAGGTTGAGGCATCCATTCAGGGCGCGCTGGCCAAGGTCATGCAGGGCAAAACCGTGCTGGCCATCGCGCACCGTCTGTCCACCATCGCCGAGATGGATCGCATCGTTGTGCTGGACGCTGGCCGCATTGTAGAGCAAGGCAGTCACGCCGACCTTCTGGCGGCAGATGGGTTATACGCCCGCTATTGGAACCGGCAATCCGGCGGCTTCATCGGCACCGAAGAAAAGGAAGCGGCAGAGTGATCGTCACCATCGAACGGCTGGGCCATCTGGGTGACGGCGTGGCGCGCGGCCCCGATGGCCCGATCTATGCGCCCGGCCTTTTGCCGGGCGAGGTGGCCGAAGGCACGTTGCAAGGCGATCAGCTTGCCGATTTCCGCATCCTGACTCCCTCGGTTGACCGGGTGAAGGCGCCCTGTGCCCATGCGAAAACCTGTGGCGGCTGCATGATGCAGCACGCCTCGGATGCCTTTGTGGCCGATTGGAAGCTGGGCATCGTCAAAGGTGCGCTGGCGGGGCAGGGCTTGACCGCCGATTTCCGCCCGATCCTGACCTCACCGCCGAAATCCCGCCGCCGCGCCACCATCGCCGCGCGCCGCACCAAATCCGGCGCGTTGATGGGCTTTCACGCCCGCGCTTCGGATATGCTGGTCAACATCCCCAACTGCCAACTGTTGCACCCCGACCTGATCGCCACCTTCCCGGGGCTGGAGGCGCTGGTAAAGCTGGGCGGTTCGCGCACGGGTGAGGTTTCGCTGACCATCACCCGATCCCTCTCTGGCGCCGATGTCATGGTCACGGGTGGCAAGCCGCTTGATTCGGCCCTGCAACTCGATCTCGCCCGCGTCACCGAAAGCTTTGGCTTTGCCCGCCTGACGTGGAACGGCGAAACCGTCGCACTGCGCACCGCCCCCATGCAACGCTTTGGCCGAGCTTTGGTGTCGCCACCCCCCGGCGCGTTCTTGCAGGCCACTGCCGAGGGCGAGGCGGCCTTGCTGCAATCCGTGGCGCTTGCCATCGGCTCCGCCCGCAAGATCACCGATCTTTTCGCAGGCGTCGGCACCTTTGCCCTGCCCCTGGCCGAACGCGCAGAGGTGCATGCGGTTGAGGGCGAGGCCACGATGACCGCCGCCCTGACCAAGGGCGCCAACAATACCCCGGGGCTAAAGCGCGTCACGGTGGAAACCCGCGACCTGTTCCGCCGCCCGCTGGAGGCGGACGAATTCAAGGGGGTCGAGGCCGTTGTGATCGACCCGCCCCGCGCCGGGGCAGAGGCGCAGATGGCCGTGCTTGCGCAATCCCGCGTGCCGCTGATCGCCTCTGTGTCCTGCAACCCTGTCACATTTGCCCGCGACGCCAAGACCCTGATCGCAGGCGGCTACAGCCTTGATTGGGTGCAGGTCGTCGATCAGTTCCGCTGGTCGCCGCATGTCGAACTGGTCGCCCGGTTTAGCCGCTGACCCGCCATTTCCCCGACATGACAAAAGCGTGAGCCTGCCCGCCGCAAACAGCCACTGGTCAAATCAGCGGAATTTCGCTATCTGCGATGCAAAATAAATAAAACGAGCGGGCAGCCAATGCGTCTTTTGCGGGTACTTTTCGTCATTCTGATCGGCCTGACGCTTGCGTCATGCGCCGAGAAAAGCAAATTCAAAACCTATAACGGCCCGACCGTCACCTCGATTCAGGTCCACAAGGCCGAACGCAAGATGTACCTTCTGCACGACAGCAAGGTCTTGAAAACCTACGATATTCACTTGGGCGGCAACCCGATCGGCAAGAAGCACTTCGAAGGCGACGGCAAAACCCCCGAAGGCGTCTATTTCATCTCGCACCGCAACCCGAACTCCACCTATCACCTGTCGCTGGGCATCAGCTATCCCAACGACGAGGATCGCGCCTATGCCAAGGCCGCAGGCAAGCCGACCGGGGGCGATATCTTTATCCACGGTGGCCCGGTGACAGAGCGGTCAAAGAAGAACAAGCGGGGCGACTGGACCGCCGGTTGCATCGCGGTCAAGGACAAACAGATCGAAGAGATCTATGCCATGGTCAAACCCGGCACACCGATCATCATTCTGCCCTGATCGTCACATGAAAAAGGCGGGCACATGGCCCGCCTTGCTGATCCACTACCAGTGGCCTTAGCCGCCCAGCAGCATCGTCCACCAGATCTTGCCCTGCGGTTCCTGATACCAGGCAAAGCCCAGATCGCGCGCGCGCGTATCCAGAATCACATCCCGCGTGTCTTTCTTCGACATCCAGTAGGACAGCGTCTCCAACTCGGTCTGATAAGTCTCTGAAATCACTTCGCCGTACAGCGTGCCCGCATAGCCCACGCGCTGCACCCGCACCAAGGGCGAAGACCCGTCAGAGCCGAAATGCCAGGGCCGGTTCTGCACCGACATATCGCGCGAATGCGTCAGCGCCGCCGCGTTTAGCGCCGAGTTGAACGAAACCGCCTGCGCCCCCTTGGCCGAACGCAGCGAGTTCACCGAATCAAGCATCGTATACGGGATCTTTTCAGCCATCTCGGGCGTGATCCGGTAAAGCTGCGGCAGGGGCACGCCACTGGCATCGGTCGGCGGGGCCGAGGTCGTCCCGCAGGACGCCAGGACCATGCCCGCACCCGCAGTCAGCAAAGCTGTTCGTCTGTTCATCTGCTCAATCTCTCTGCACGCCACTTGCGGGCTTTTCGCTTTGTCGTCCTTTAGCGAAATCATAACCGGATTTCAAATCGAACCCGGCAACTTCACGCCAAACTGAGCGTCGATTCCCCAGATGACGCGCCTTTGAATTGTGAAAACCCGCAAAGCGCGGTATGTACGCGCAAAAACCTATCGAGAAGGAACAAGCGGATGTCCAACGACACGCGCCAAAATCTGAATCGCCGCCTTTTTCTGGGCGCCGCCGCTACGGCATTGACGGCTGCGGCACTTCCCGCAGCGGCCCAGACCAGCACGACCGAGGCCGACACGCCGCTTGCCGGTCCCGTGCGCAACAACGCATCGGCCTTCCGCACGATGGAATGGCAGGATCATTTCGACAATCTGCACTACGGCGCCATCATCGCCGACCTTGATTCTCGGGCACTGCACTATTGGTCTGAAGATGGGGCAACCTATCTTCTGTTCCCCTGCTCTGTACCCTTGAATGAAGAGTTGACCAAGCGCGGTCGCACCGAAGTCATTCAAAAGGTTGAAAATCCTGTCTGGATTCCCACCAAGGGCGAGCTAGAGCGTAACCCTGATTGGCCCCGCCGGGTCGAAGGCGGATCGCCGGAAAACCCCTTGGGCGTGCGCGCGCTGTACCTTGGCTGGCCCGCCTATCGCATCCATGGCACCCATGACACCCGCAAGATCGGCCGCCGGTCGTCAAACGGCTGCGTCGGCCTTTACAACGAACATATCCTGACGCTGTACCCGCTGGCGAAAGTCGGCACGCAGGTGGTGTTTCTCTGAAAAGATGTGGCCCTTTTGCGCCTTCAGGCCGGATCAAACCCGGCCTGAATCCGTAATCTTTACAGCGGCTTTTGCGCGGCTGAGGGCAGAAAGCACAACGAGTGTTGCCAAATTGACGACACAGCCGCGATGTTTCAAAAGCCAAGGCGCAAATCGTTGCATTTTGTTCGGCCCACAGGGTACATCAACTGTACGAGGAATATTCT
>CAMFLG010000171.1 GCA_945957495.1 uncultured Pseudorhodobacter sp.
CCACCACTCGACTAGTCGTCGGCAGCGTCAGATGTGTATAAGAGACAGGTCCATCGGATTGCTGTTGCTGTTGGCCTCGTTGGACCAGACCATCGTTTCCACTGCCTTGCCAACCATTGTGGCCGATCTGGGCGGGATGGACCATCTTAGCTGGGTGGTCACGGCCTATGTGCTGACCTCCACCGTCGTGGCGCCGCTTTATGGCAAGCTGGGCGATCTTTACGGGCGCCGCAACATGGTTTTCGTCTCGGTTACGCTGTTCCTGTTGGGATCTGTGCTGTGCGGTGTGGCAGGGTCGATGACCTTCCTGATCGCGTCCCGCGCCTTGCAGGGCCTTGGCGGCGGCGGGCTGTTCGTGCTGGCGCTGTCGGTCGTGGGCGACGTGATTCAGCCGCAAGACCGCGGCAAGGTGCAGGGCGTCTTTGCCGCCGTGTTTTCGGTTTCGTCGGTGATCGGCCCGCTGGTGGGCGGCTGGTTCGTGCAATACGTCAACTGGCACTGGATATTCTTCATCAACCTGCCCATCGGCCTGATTGCCGTGGTGATCTTTGCCACAAACTTCAAGCCGCGCGGTATCCGGGTGAAGCATCGGATCGACTGGGCGGGCGCCATCACCCTGACCCTTGCCTTGGGCGCGCTGACGCTGGTGACAAGCCTTGGCGGGCGCAGCTTTGACTGGGCCTCGCCGCAGTCGGTTGGTCTGATCACGCTGTCTGTTGCCTCCTTGGCCGCCTTCCTGTGGATCGAAACCCGCGCGTCAGAGCCGATCTTGCCTTTGGGTCTGTTCAAGCTGAACGTGTTCTGGGTCACTTGCGTGATCGGCTTTGTCGCGGGCGTGGCAATGTTCGGCGCGATCACCTTTGTGCCGCTGTATCTGCAGATCGCCATGGGCTCGACCCCCACCGAATCCGGCTTGCAGCTGATCCCGATGACGGCGGGCATTCTGTTGGCCTCTACCATGTCGGGCCGCTACATGGGCCGCACCGGGCGCTACAAACTGCTGCCGAAACTGGGCACTGCCCTGCTGTGCATCGGCATGCTGCTGTTGTCGCGGCTGGATCATGAAACCAGCCTGCTGGTATTCTCGCTGTCGCTGGCAACCGTGGGTCTGGGCATGGGCTGCATCTTCCCGGTGGTCACAACCGCCGTGCAAAATGCCGTGCCGCGCGAAACCCTTGGCACGGCAACCGCCGCCGGGATCATGGTGCGGCAAACCGGCGGCTCGCTGGGGGTGGCGGCGTTTGGCGCGCTGTTTGCGGCGCGGATGGCCGCTGGCATGATGGAGACGGGGGCCAATCTGCCGATGGGCGAGGGCGCAAACCTTGGCCCGCAGACCCTGGCCGCGCTGTCACCGGAACAACAGGCGGCGATTGCCCAAACCGTGATTCACGCCCTGCACCCGATCTACCTGATCGCGGCGGCGTTGGCGGCCATCGCCTTTATTTTCGCCTTCTTGCTGCAAGAGGTACAGTTGACCAACCGGCATGTTCCCAAAGGCGAATAATGTTAGCGCGAACAGTCCTGAAACACGGGCTGTTCGCGCCGGCATTGCCTAAAAATTAGGCGCATTTTACATCATCTGCCAAATCTTCCCTGCGCTTCGCAATTCTGTTGCCGTTTGCCGCATCCTGCACTTGCGCCGCAGCGCAGCATCCATAGAGTGCGGACTCGATCACGCCCCCACCCGCCGTGCCCGGAGTGCAGCCTATGACCGACTTCAAGAAAATCCTCATTGCCAACCGTGGTGAAATCGCCATCCGCGTGATGCGCGCCGCCAACGAGATGGGCAAGAAAACCGTGGCGGTCTACGCCGAGGAAGACAAGCTTTCGCTGCACCGCTTCAAGGCGGATGAGGCCTATCAGATCGGCGAGGGGCTGTCGCCGGTCGGGGCCTACCTGTCGATCCCGGAAATCATCCGCGTCGCCAAGGCCAGTGGCGCAGATGCGATCCACCCCGGCTATGGCCTTTTGTCGGAAAACCCTGATTTCGTTGATGCCTGCGATCAGGCGGGCATCACCTTCATCGGCCCCAAGGCCGAAACCATGCGCGCCTTGGGTGACAAGGCCTCGGCCCGCCGCGTCGCCATGGCGGCGGGTGTTCCGGTGATCCCGGCCACCGAAGTTCTGGGCGAAGATTTCGATGCGATCAGGAAAGAGGCGGCGGCTGTTGGCTACCCGCTGATGCTCAAGGCCTCTTGGGGCGGCGGCGGTCGTGGCATGCGCCCGATCCTGTCGGAATCCGAACTGGTCGATAAGGTCCGTGAAGGCCGGCGCGAGGCCGAGGCCGCCTTTGGCAATGGCGAAGGCTATCTGGAAAAGATGATCCTGCGCGCCCGCCATGTCGAGGTGCAGATCCTGGGCGACAAGCACGGCGAGATTTACCACCTCTACGAACGCGACTGCACCGTGCAGCGCCGCAACCAGAAGGTGGTTGAACGCGCGCCCGCCCCCTACCTGACCGATGCACAGCGCGCCGAAGTTTGCGATCTGGGCCGCCGCATCTGCGCCCATGTCGGCTATGAATGCGCAGGCACCGTCGAATTCCTGATGGATATGGACAGCCAGCAGTTCTACTTCATCGAGGTGAACCCGCGCGTGCAGGTCGAACATACCGTCACCGAACAAGTGACCGGCATCGACATCGTGCAGGCGCAAATCCTGATCGCCGAGGGCAAGACGCTGGCCGAGGCCACCGGCAAGGCCAGCCAGTCGGAAATCCACCTTAACGGCCACGCCCTGCAATGCCGCGTGACCACAGAAGACCCGCAGAACAACTTCATCCCCGACTATGGCCGCCTGACCGCCTATCGTTCGGCCACCGGCATGGGCATTCGTCTGGATGGCGGCACGGCCTATGCAGGCGGTGTGATCACGCGCTACTACGACTCGCTTCTGGTCAAGGTGACGGCTTGGGCGCAAACGCCTGACGCCGCCATCCGCCGCATGGACCGCGCCCTGCGCGAATTCCGCATCCGGGGCGTTTCGACCAACATTGAATTCGTCATCAACCTGCTGAAACACCCGACCTTCCTGAACGATACCTACACCACGAAATTCATCGATACGACGCCGGATCTGTTCGTGTTCAAGAAACGCCGTGACCGCGCGACCAAGATCCTGACCTATATCGCCGACATCACCGTCAACGGGCATCCCGAAACCGCAGGCCGCCCGAAACCGCATGCCGAGGCGCGCGCGCCCAAACCACCGAAAGCCGTGGCTGAACCATCGATGGGCACCCGCAACCTGCTGGAACAAAAGGGCCCGCAAGCCGTGGCCGACTGGATGAAGGCACAGAAAAAGCTTCTCGTCACCGACACCACCATGCGCGACGGCCATCAGTCGCTTCTGGCTACCCGCATGCGCTCGATCGACATGATCAAGGCCGCCCCCGCCTATGCCGCCAATCTGCCGCAACTGTTCTCGGTGGAATGCTGGGGCGGGGCAACCTTTGACGTGGCCTATCGGTTCCTGCAGGAATGTCCGTGGCAGCGCTTGCGCGATCTGCGCGCGCTGATGCCCAACGTGATGACGCAGATGCTGCTGCGCGGGTCGAACGGCGTCGGCTATACCAACTATCCCGATAACGTCGTGCAGGCCTTTGTCAAACAGGCTGCGGCAACCGGTGTGGATGTGTTCCGCGTGTTCGACAGCCTGAACTGGGTTGAAAACATGCGCGTCGCCATGGATGCGGTGCTGGAGGCGAA
This sequence comes from uncultured Pseudorhodobacter sp., assembly GCA_945957495.1. Taxonomy (GTDB): domain Bacteria; phylum Pseudomonadota; class Alphaproteobacteria; order Rhodobacterales; family Rhodobacteraceae; genus Cypionkella. Next base: position 3,708 of record CAMFLG010000171.1, read on the forward strand.
CAAGCTTTGCGAAGGCACCGTTTGCTATACCGGCGACATGCTTGACCCCGACCGCGCCAAGTATAACCTGAAATACTATGTCGATACGGCGCTGGAACTGAAGGCCGCAGGCGCGCATGTGCTGGGGCTGAAGGATATGGCGGGCCTTTTGAAACCCGCCGCTGCCCGCCAACTGATCAAGACGCTGAAGCAAGAGGTCGGCCTGCCGATCCATTTCCACACGCACGACACCTCGGGTGCCGCCGCCGCCACCATCCTTGCGGCCAGCGATGCCGGGGTGGACGCGGTGGATGCCGCGATGGACGCCTTCTCTGGCGGCACGTCGCAGCCCTGCCTGGGCTCCATCGTCGAGGCGCTGCGCCATACCGACCGCGATACCGGATTGGACATTGCGGCGATCCGGGCGCTGTCGAACTATTGGGAAGGCGTGCGCGGCCAATACACCGCCTTTGAATCCGGTCTGCCCGCCCCGGCCTCGGAAGTCTACCTGCACGAAATGCCCGGTGGCCAGTTCACCAACCTCAAGGCGCAGGCCCGCAGCCTGGGTCTGGAGGAACGCTGGCATGAGGTGGCGCAGGCCTATGCCGATGCCAACCAGATGTTCGGCGATATCGTCAAGGTGACGCCATCCTCCAAGGTGGTCGGCGACATGGCCCTGATGATGGTGGCGCAGGGCCTGACACGCAAACAGGTCGAAGACCCCAACATCGACCTCGCCTTCCCCGAGTCGGTCGCAGACATGCTGCGCGGCAATCTTGGCCAACCCCATGGCGGCTGGCCCGCAGGGATCTCCAAGAAGGTGCTCAAGGGCGAAACCCCCTCCACCGCCCGCCCCGGCGCGGGCATGGCCCCGGTTGATCTGGAGGCGGTGCGTGCCAAGCTGTCTGCCGACCTGAACGGTCTGAAGGTCGATGACGAAGACCTGAACGGCTATCTGATGTATCCCAAGGTGTTTCTGGATTACATGGGCCGCCACAAAGCCTATGGCCCGGTGCGGACCCTGCCGACGCGGACGTTCTTTTACGGCATGGCGCCGGGCGAAGAAATCACCGCCGAGATTGACCCCGGAAAGCAGCTGGAAATCCGCCTGCAAGCGGTGGGCGAGACGACCGACGATGGCGAGGTGAAGGTGTTCTTCGAACTCAACGGTCAGCCCCGCGTCATTCGCGTGCCGAACCGGCTGATCAAGGCAAAGGCCGCCGTCAAACCCAAGGCCGTCGATGGCAACCCTGCCCATGTTGGCGCGCCGATGCCGGGCTCTATCGCCTCGGTCGCGGTCGTGGCCGGGCAGAAGGTGAATGCGGGCGATCTGTTGCTGACCATCGAGGCGATGAAGATGGAAACCGGCATCCATGCCGACCGCGCGGCCATCGTCAAGGCGCTGCATGTGCATCCGGGCAGCCAGATCGACGCCAAGGATCTGCTGATCGAGCTGGAATAGCCGCGTTTGCGGCAGCAAAGCAAGAATGTCCCGGCCCGGGACATTCTTGGGCCGTTTAAAATCAATGGCTTGACCTGTCGGGATTAACGATTTGTCAAGGATTGACCCCAATCTGCCATCTGTAGGGCAGTCCTGGCCCTGCGGTCAGGACTGACCGTTGTTTCGGGCCGCGTCTGCACTTTCGAAATGGGCGATCTGATCGCGGTGCGCCTTCACAAAGGCCGGGCGCGCGCAAAGGCGGTCCACATAGTTCCGCAGTGCCGGGTGATCCGCCAGTGCCCCCAGTTTCATCGGCATGCGCAGCACATCGGCCATCATCAGATCGGCGATGGTAAACCGCGACGCCGCCAGCCAGTCGCGCGTCTGCAAGACGGCCTCCAACCGGTCGAACCGCTGCCGCATCCAGCCTTCAAGCGGATTTTCCGGCGGATTGGACAGGTTGATAAACCACCACGGCACCGTGACCATCTCGACCGAGTTCAGGGCGGCGATGAACCATTGCAGCGTATCGGCCTTGCCCTGCGCATCAACCGGCATCAGCACTTCGCTTTTCTCGGCCAGATGCAGCAGGCAGGCGCCGCTTTCAAACAGGCGAATATCGCCATCATCAAGGAAGGGCACTTGTGCGAAGGGCTGTCGTTCAAGGTGATCTGGCCCTCGCGGGGAAAGCGGGGTGGAGGCGACCTCATAGGCGATGCCAGCCTCTTCCAACGCCCAGCGAAGGCGCAGATCGCGCACAAACCCGCGCGGGCCCGGCGGCACCCAGTCATATGTCCAGATCGTTACACGTTCAGGCATCCGGGCCTCCTATCTGATACTGCGGCGGCATCTTAACATCAGGGCTTGAAACGCCCAAGCCGCAACCACGGACACAAGGGCCGTTTGCGCGGGGCAAGCGAATCACTTCACTGGGAAATCATGGGAAAACCGGGTCCGTCGCCCGGTTTTTCAGTATTCCGGCGGCTGGCTGCGCGCAGGGCAGGGCAAAATTGTGGCCGGGGCAGTGCCGTCATAAAAATTTCTGGGAAATCATGGGTAACGCCGCTGTGTTCACCTGTGAACTAGATATAGCGGTCACGCTGGCGTGAATGCGGTTTTTCTGTCTATCTCTAGCTTCGCTTGCCACTAAATGCTGAGTTGCTGCCCTGATTGGAACAAGATATCCACAGAATTCCCCAAAAATTTCCATTGCGTCCCATGAAATCCCATGGCATCCCTATCTCACGACGATGAGACGGGAAGACAAAAGCAGGGGCGGCTGAAGACCCCGAACAGGCGAAAAAGACAGGCTTCATACAGGCACCCGTTTCGTCAAACACGAGAGATCCGGCGCGCAAGCGAGCAGACATCTCCCCCAGGTGGCAAGCGCAGCTGGACGCCCAGCGATGGGACAGACGGCGGATCGAGCAGTGGCAGCAGCTCGATCCGCCTTTCTTATTTTCGGGCTTGGGACAGCCCAGAAGGAGCCGCAAGGCTATGGTGAGCGAGGCGTTCAGAGGCGAGTTCTACCAAAAGGTAGACAGCAAGGCGCGGGTATCCATCCCGGCAGCCTTCCGCCGCATTCTGGAGGCCGAAGACCCCGCCAGTGGCGACAGCCGCCCCCGCGTTTACATGGTTTACGGCGGCAAGAACCGCAATTTCGTCGAATGCTATTCGCGCAGCGGCGCCGATGCCTTGGCCGCGCGGATTGACGCGATGGAGCTTGGCTCGCTTGACCGCGACCGCGCAGAGCGTGAATTGATCAGCCGATCGGTCATGGTGGAATTCGACCCC
>CAMFLG010000172.1 GCA_945957495.1 uncultured Pseudorhodobacter sp.
GTTGTGGGCAATGGCGGCACCGCCCATGGAAAATTCGCCAAAGAACGGCTGCACGTCGCGGATGGCGGTGGCACCCTTTGATCCGGCGGTGGAATAGCGGACATGGCCGATGGCCAGCGTGCCAGGCAGCGTGTCCATCACGTCGGCCTTGGTGAAGTTGTCGCGCACATAGCCAAAGCGGCGGGCAGAGTTGAAGCCGGTGGCGGGATCGTAAGAGACGATACCGCCCGCCTCTTGGCCGCGATGCTGCAGCGCGTGCAGGCCAAGCGCCACGAAGGTAGAGGCATCTGCGACGCCGATGACGCCGAAGATCCCGCATTCCTCTTTCAGTTTGTCATCATCGAAAGGATGGGCATAGAACGGGCGCATGGGGCCTCCGAATCCGGGTTCGATCAGGGCTTCCCTTTAGGCCGATTGCGACGGACTGTCACCCCCCAATGCCGCGCTGCGGCTTGTCAGTTTGACGGTGCCGGTTCTGCGGGGGCAGGGGCCGCCTGCGCCGGGGTGCTGGACCCCACGCAAGAGGCGGTCAGGTCATTATAGCGCGCGACGATCCAGTTCGGCGCATCGTTCGGCACGGCGCTGTCAATCTCACCCTGAAACGAGGCGAAGATCTTGGCAGAGCGCGAGTTGTCCACCATCGGCACGGTATTGGAGGCGACGGCACGATCATAGACCAGAAAGGCCACGCCGACCAGAATCACCCCGCGCGCCACACCGAAGAGGAACCCCAGCCCCTGATCAAGCCCCCCCAGCACGGAACGTTGCACGACCGAGGCGAACAGCGGCGTAAACAGCGCCATGATGATCAGGCCAACCGCAAACACCGCAGCAAAGGCCGCGATTAGCGACAGTTCACAACTGTCGGACAGGAATTTGCCCACGACGGGAAGCTCTTTGACCAAGGGCTGCATCTGCGCCGCAAAGGCATAGGCGAGGATGGCCGCACCCACCCAACCGGCGATGGCCAGCGCCTCGCGCACGAAACCGCGCGAATAGGCGAGGATCGCCGACAGCACGATGATGCCAGCAACGCCTGCATCAACAAGGGTAAAACCGTCCATCTTCCGCTCCCTGAGGCGTCAGCCCGCCCCGAACATTTCCCCGACAAAAGCGGTCAGGTCGGGCATCTGCCGCACCGTCATGCCTTCGACTTGCCCAAGCTTTGATCCTTTGGGCGCGATTGCTTGTGTGAAACCAAGTTTCGCGGCTTCTTTCAACCTATTTTCGGTCTGCCCCACCGGGCGAAGCGCACCAGAGAGGCTAATTTCACCGAATAAAACGGTTTCCGGCGGCAAAGCCACATCTTCGCGGGCGGAAAGGATGGCGGCGGCCACCGCCAGATCGGCGGCAGGTTCGGTCACGCGCATGCCGCCCGCGACGTTGAGAAAGACATCCAGCCCCGCAAAGGGGATGCCGCAGCGCGCCTCCAGCACCGCAAGGATGGTGGAAAGCCGCCCCGAATCAAGCCCCACCACAGTGCGGCGCGGCGTGCCCAAGGGGGAGGGGGCCACCAGCGCCTGAATCTCGGTCAGCACCGGGCGCGTGCCTTCGATACCCGCGAACACGGCCGATCCGGGGGTGGCCTGCCCGCGTTCCGACAGGAACAGCGCCGAGGGGTTCAGCACCTGTTGCAGCCCGTCGCCCGTCATTTCGAACACGCCGATTTCATCTGCGGGGCCAAAGCGGTTTTTCACCGCGCGCAGGATTCGGAACTGATGGCCGCGTTCGCCTTCGAAATAAAGCACGGTATCGACCATGTGTTCGACCACACGCGGGCCTGCGATCTGGCCGTCCTTGGTGACATGGCCGACAAGGATCACCGCCACGCCGCGCCGTTTGGCGAAGGTCACAAGCTCGTGACAGGCGGCGCGGACCTGGGATACCGAACCGGGGGCCGAATCCACGGTGTCCAGCCACATGGTCTGGATCGAATCGATGATGGCGATGCCGGGGCGTTCGGTATCCAGCGTAGTCAGGATGTCGCGCAGGTTGGTTTCCGCCCCCAAAAGCACCGGGGATGAGGTCAGACCCAGCCGCTGTGCCCGCATCTGTACTTGCGAGGTGGATTCCTCGCCCGAGACATAGAGGCATTTCACGCCATGGCGGGAAAACGACGCCCCCGCCTGCAACAGCAGGGTGGATTTGCCGATGCCCGGATCGCCGCCAACAAGGATGGCCGAGGCGGGCACAAGGCCGCCGCCCAAGACCCGGTCCAATTCATCAATGCCGGATGAGGCGCGCGGCGGTGCCTCTGCCACGGTGGCAAGATCGGTCAGCGCGATGGCACGGCCCTTGCCGCCCAGTGCCTTGGGGCCTGCCGACAGGGGCGATTCCTCGACCAGGGTGTTCCAGGCGCCGCAGCCTTCGCATTTGCCGATCCATTTGCGGTGGCTGGCGCCGCAACTGGTGCAGGTGAAATGGGGGGAGGATTTGCTCATGCCCCCTGATTGCCCGGAAAAGCGGGGCGCATCAAGGCTCGTGACGCTCTGTCAAGGTCGAGATCGCCAGCGAGGCCAGAATGCAGCCGGTGAACAGATACAGCCCCCAGCCGACCTCTATCGTGACATAGCCCGCGCCTTTGACGATGACGATGTACAGCGCGATCAGGAAGATATCGGCCATGGCAAGGCGGCCGAGTTGATGCAGGGCGGGCAGGGTCTTGCGCGACAGCAGGCCGAATTGCACCAGCGCGAGGCCTGCGGTTTTGGCAAAGGGGGCAAAGATGGCGAATACCGTGACCACAAGGCCAAGCGCGGCATCGGTTTGCCACAAGGATTGCAGGCCCGAGACGACCGAGATTTCGTCCATGCCAAAGATCGGCAGCAGGGCCGCGCGCAAGAGGGGTGCGAACCAGGCGATGGGAAACAGGATCAGCAGGGCGAGGTTGGCGTATTTCATCGGCTACAACAGCGCGATGGTCAGCAGCACCGCCGCCAGGGGCAGCGAAAACGCAAAGCCCACCATGCCATAGCCGATGGCCCCGACCAGCCCGCCCAGCAGGAAGGTGCCCAGCAACTGCGTCAGGATGCCCAGCTTGACCCGGTCGGCCTGCACCGGGTGGGAAAAGGCGCGGCCAAAGAATTCGCGGCCCAGTTCGATGCCCACATCGGTGATCATGCCGGTGGCATGGGTGGTGCGGATGCGGGCGTTGGAAATCTTGGTGATGGTGGCGTTCTGAAATCCCATGATAAAGCACAACAGGCCCAGCCCCGTCGCATGGCCAAAGGGGGCGGGCAGATGCGCGGCACCCAGGCCTGCAAGACCTGCCAGCATGACGCCCTGCGCCCCGATGGGCAGCGAATATTGCCGGGTGGGCTGATGCGCGCGCGCCCAGTTGATCGTTGCAGCCGATGCGGCGGCCCCGGTGATGAACAGGCTGATCGCCAGCAGGCTTTGCCCGACAAGTGCCAGGTTCTGCAGCACCAGATTATCGGCCAGCGCCGACAGATAGCCGGTCATATGCGAGGTGTAGCTGCCCAGAAGGATAAAGCCGCCTGCGTTGGCCGCCCCCGCAATGCCCGCCAGAATCGTCGCCAACGTGCGGTCTGACGCGGCAGAGCGGCGGTGGGCGGTGATCAGGCGCAGCACGCGCAGCGGTGCGGGTTTCGGGGGGCGGGACATGGGGGTTCGGCCTGAAAAGGACTGTTCGTCACAATGTCGCGCCCCTATGCGGCAGATGCAAGGGGGCGGCTATTTTCCCGGTTTGGGCAGGGCCACCACATTTGCCTCGCGCAGATCGTCATGGTCGAAATCATAGCCCAGCGTCGGCAGGATTTCCTTCAGATCCGCCTCCAGCCTGCGGATCTGGATTTGCGCCGCGCGTTCTTCGGCCTCGACATCGTTCAGCCAGCGGCGCAGCTCGTCACAGGTGCTGCGCGCGAGCGCAAGGCGGTCGGTGAGGTCTTGCACCTCTTGCTGGCGGTGTTTCAGGAATTCGCGGGCGCGGGTGACTTTTTCATCGGAATAGACCCGCGCCAGTTCGCGCGATTCAAGGCTCATTTGTGCGGCCAGTTGCAGCAGTTCGGGTTCCAGATGCTTGAGGTCGGGGTGATCGCGCAGATGCCGCATCCGGCTGCGCATGGCGTCGAATTCGCCCGACAGCGCGAACACCCCGGCGCGGTCGGCGGCATGGGCGTGGCGGTAGGCTTGCGTCACATCCTGCATGCCCATGGCAAAGCTGCGGTGGCTGCGTTCCAGCCGGGCCATGCGGCGGTTGGCGGGCAGGCTGAAGGTGAGGGTGATCAGCAACAGCGTCAGGCCGATCTGCAGCCACATTCCGGCCTGCGGCACCGCCTGACCGGCAAAGAACAGGCCCATTTGCGGCCAGGGCAGATAACCAAATGCCGCAGCAAGCGTTGCCGCGACGGCAATCCCCGCAAGACCGACAATCAGCCATTGCGACGCCGCACGCAGTACCCCACCGGCAAGGCGCAAAACATCCATGGATTTACTGAAATTCTGTGACATCAAAAACGCCCCCCAGCGCAATGCAGGAAATCTGGCGCAACTGACGGATAATGCAAACAATTTTAATCGAACCGGTGGCTTTGCCAGATAAAATCTGCAAAACCTGCCGGGTTGTTTCGGGGGTGGAAACAGTGTTCAACCTGCGCGGGAAAACCCCGCCTTAGCGCACGCTTTCAATCGGCCCCTGCGCGCGGCCGTGGATGAATTGCTGCAGATAGGGGTCTGGGGCGCTGTCCATTTCGGCGACGGGGCCGGTCCATTGGATCACGCCGTCATGCAGCATCGCCACCCGGTCGGCGATGGCGCGGACAGAGGACATATCATGCGTGATGGTCATGGCGGTGGCGCCCATTTCCACCACAATCTCGCGGATCAGATCGTTGATCACGCCGGACATGATCGGATCCAGCCCGGTGGTGGGTTCGTCAAAGAAGATGATCTCGGGTTCTGCCGCGATCGCGCGGGCCAGACCCACGCGTTTCTGCATACCGCCGGACAGTTCGGCGGGCAAAAGATCGGCGGTTTCCGGTTTCAGCCCGACACGGCGCAGCTTTTCGATGGCAATCTCGCGCGCCTCGGCCTTGGGGCGCTTCAACGCGCCGTGCATCAGCCGGAAGGCGACGTTTTCCCACACCCGCAGGCTGTCAAACAGGGCCCCGCCCTGAAACAGCATGCCAAAGCGGGCCAGAAAGGCGTCGCGGTCGGATTTGGTCACATCCTGCCCGTCCAGTGTGATCAACCCGGAATCGGGGGTGACAAGGCCCAGGATGGATTTCAGCAGCACCGATTTGCCGGTGCCCGACCCGCCGATCACCACCATGCTTTCGCCCGAGGCGATGGTCAGATTGACCCCGCGCAGAACGTGGTTGGGGCCGAAGGCTTTGGCGACGTTCGAAAGCTCTATCATGATCCGAACATCACCGAGGTCAGAAGGAAGTTTGCCGCCAGAATCAGGATCGAGGCGGCGGCGACGGCGTTCTTGGTGGCGCTGCCCACACCTTGCGCGCCACGGCCTGACCGCATGCCATGATAACAGCCGATCAGCGTGGCGATAAAGCCAAAGACCGCGCCCTTGATCAGCGAGGAAATCACGTCCTGCGAGGTCAGAAAATCGACGGTGTTCTTGATATAGGTGGCGCGGTTGAAGCCCAACTGTTCGGTGGCCACCAGAAACCCGCCCATCACGCCGATGATATCGCCGACCGCCACCAGCAAAGGCACGGTCAGAAACCCGGCCAGCACGCGCGGCACGGTCAGATATTTCATCGGATGGGTGGATAGTGTGACCAGCGCGTCGATCTGCTCTGTCACCTTCATCGTGGCAATCTCTGCCGCGATGGAAGAGGTCACGCGCGCGGCGATCATCAGGCCCACCAGCACCGGGCCCAATTCGCGCACCATGCCAATGGCGACGATCTGCGGCACCACCGCCTCTGCCGAAAAGCGTTGGCCGCCTGCGTAGATCTGCAAGGCCAGCGCGCCGCCGGTGAAAATCGCGGTCAAGCCCACCACCGGCAGCGACAGCCAGCCCACCTGCAGCAGCGCGGTCAGAAACTCGCGCGCATAGAACGGCGGGCGGGCCAGATGCGACAGTGCCTGCCCGGCGTAGATGGCAATGCGGCCAAGGCTGGCCAGGGCGCCCAGCACAGAACGGCCCAGGGCCGCCAGAAAGGCTGCAACAAGCCTCACGCCTGACCCTCAAGATAGCGGCGCTGCGGGCGCGCGGTAAGGCCGGTCAGAATATCATAGCCGATGGTGCCGGCGCAGGCGGCCAGCGCATCAATGCCCTGATGCGGGCCAAGGATATCCAGACTGCGCGGGATGGTTTCCAGATGGGTGATATCGACGGTGATCATGTCCATCGACACCCGCCCAACCAGAGGGCAGGCGATATCGCCATCCCACAGAACGGCGTTGTTTGACAGGGCGCGGCGCATGCCATCGGCATAGCCTGCGGCCACGGTGGCGATGATGCTGGGCTGTTCGGCGCGCCAGGCGCAGGAATAGCCGACATACTCGCCCGCAGCGACTTCGCGCGTCTGGATCACCGGCAGGGACAGGGTGACGACCGGGCGCGCCGCCTCATAAGGCAGGCCGCCATAAAGGCCGATGCCGGGGCGGGTCAGATCGAAATGGTAATTCGGCCCCAGCAGAATGCCGCCCGTTGCGGCGAGGGAGCGCGGCACCCCGGTGCCATTGGTCATCGCCAGAAAATTCGCCAGCTGCATCTCGTTCATCGCGTGGTCGGGATCATCGGCGCAGGCAAGATGCGACATCAGCAGTTCTGGCCCTGCCTCTAGCACGAAGGGGGCGATGGCATCCCATTCGGGTTCTTCCATGCCCAGCCGGTTCATGCCGGTTTCAAGCTGGATGCCGAACGGATGGTCCGGCAG
>CAMFLG010000173.1 GCA_945957495.1 uncultured Pseudorhodobacter sp.
CCCCGACACCTACACTCGACTAGTCGTCGGCGGCGTCAGATGTGTATAAGAGACAGGCCGCGCGTTGATCGGCCAGATCATAGCGATGCGCCGCAAGATACGCCGCCGCCGCATCCCCCGTCAGCGCCGCCGCCGCGATCTGATCCTGCGCCGCGCGAGCCGATTGCTGCAACCAGTCTTGCAACGTGGCGCGCTGATCCGCCGCCCCGAGCATTCCGCTGAACCCACCTGAAACCGCATAGGCGTCAAAGGACAGGCCCGGCGGCTGGCCGCCGTCCGCCACCACCAACGGCGCATCCAATATCTGCGCCTCCAACCCCGGCCAGCCGGTTTGCGTGGCCACCACCCGCCGCAACCGCCCCGGCGCCGCCTTGAACACATCCGTCCAGATCGCCGCCACTTGCGCCGCGCGCAGGCCATAAAACTGCATCGCGGCACCGTCCTGCCCCCAACGCGCCTTGGCCTGCGCCGCGACCCATTGCCCCTGCGGCAGGTTCGGGTTCCAGACCTCGTTTGAATACTCGACAGAGGCGGTCAGCCCAGTATCCAGCCCCGCCTGCACGATCTGCGCATAGGTCCGCACCAAATCGTCATCGCCCTGATGTGGCATCGTAAACCACGGGTCGGCGTGCAACTCATTGGCCAAGGCCAGCATCACCTCCACCGGAACACCGGCACTCGCATAGGTATAATCCCCTGGCAGGGGCCGGTCAGTGGTGCGGATCAGCGTGCTGCCGTTCGTGGCCATCCAATCGGCAAAGCGTACCCCCTTGACCCCACGCAGCCGCGCCAGCCAATCGGGGTTGAACATTGCCCCCGCCGCCAGCGCCGCGGCCCGATCTGCGCGCACTACGACGATATCGCGGATCGGATCATCCACATCAATCGCCGATAGCGTCAGCACAACCGCGCCCTCGCCGGGGGTGAAATCGAACAGAATCCGCCCCGGGCTCGCCTCGACCACCTCGGCGCGGCCGCTGACGGCAAGGGTGCCGTTGCCCTGATAGGTCAGCAGATAGCGCCCGGCGAGGCCGCCCGCCTGCGCAGGCAGGTCGGTCAGGATCAGGGTGGAAATCCCGGTGATCTCTGTCGGGATGCGCTGCGGCCAGCCGCCCGGCCCTAAGGCACCTGCGCGCGCCAGATCATCCGGCCCCCAGCCACCCCATCGCCCCGGCAGATGCCCGATCCAGGGCCGCGCGGTTTTCATCACGTCCAGAAACGGCTGCGCCACCGACCAGTCGTTCACCGGGGCCAGATTGACCGCAAGGTTCGGGTTGGTAATGGGCGCAAAATCCAGCAAAGCCACATCCGGCGGGGCAGGGGCAGCAACTGCCACGGCCTCTACCTGTGCTGCACCGGGGACGTAGCTTTGCAAACTGTCCCAAGCGATGGCTTGCAGCGTTGCGGCCAGATCATCGGAAATCACCGCATCGCGCGATGGCCAGGACCGGGTCAGTTTGGCAGGCAAACCAACCGGCGATGCGCCAGTAATCGCCGCAACCTGCAGCATGGTCAGGAAATAGACCCCCTTGGCGTTCGGCGTGTCGGCATCCGCGAACACATCGCGGATGTCGCCCAGCCCCGGCACCTGCCCCGCCGCAATCGCATCGGCCAGATGCCCCATCGCCTGCCCCGCCGGGATCAGCGTGACCGGGTGATCCAGCGTGCCCGAGGCCTGCCGCACAACACCTTCCCACAGCGGCAGGTCCAGGTTGATCTGCGCCCGCCACGCGCCCGGATCCTCCAGCCGCGGCCAGGTTTCCATCACAAAGATCTGCGCTTTGGCATCGCCCTGCAAGGCCAGCGCGCCCAGTTGCGCCACGGCCCCCGCCGTGTCGGCCTCTGCCACCGATTGCGCGATGGGCTGCGCCTCGGTCACAATCAGCACATCGACGAGGCGTTCCTGCAACCGGGCGCCGGCCTTGTCCAACCCATCGGCTAGGGTGCCGCGACGACTGATCTGTGCCTCGACATGCGCAGGCCCGCCCAGCCGCCGCAGCGCCGCCTCAACACTGTCTGGCAGGGTCGGCGCCAGCAGGGATTGCCCGACGAAAAGCACATTCGCCAAAAGGGACAACAGGGTCATGCGCGCTCCGATCCATCCTACCCGTTCAGGATAACGCCTTCCCCGCGCCACGGCCACAGGCGGAAGGACGCAAATTTACAGCCGTACGACGCAGCGCCCCTGTTTCTTGTCCGCTGATCTGCTATCACTCGCCGCAACTGCCAGACCCGGTGAAGGAGCCAGCACCATGACACATCTTTGGGTAAGGGCCGAACAGCGCCCGAACGAGGAACGCGTTGGGCTGACGCCCGCAGGGGCGGCGGCGCTGGTTGCCGCCGGCATCCGCGTGACGGTCGAGCAAAGCTCTGTCCGCGCCATCCCGATCGACGGCTACAAGGCGGCGGGATGCGAGATTGCCGCCGAAAACCTGTGGCCCAAGGCCCCTTCAGACGCGATCATCTTTGGCCTGAAAGAACTGCCAGAGGATGGCACACCGCTGACGCACCGCCACATCATGTTTGGCCACGCCTACAAAGGCCAGCCTGCGGGTCAGGTGCTGCTCAAACGCTTCAAGGCCGGGGGCGGCACGCTTTATGATCTGGAATATCTGGTCGATGAAACCGGCCGCCGCGTTGCCGCCTTTGGCTATTGGGCGGGTTATGCCGGTGCTGCCGTGTCGCTGAAATGCTGGGCCGCGCAACAGCGGGGCGGCATTGCAGGCCCGGTTTCGCAATACCCGGGCAAGGCCGCCCTTCTGGCCGATCTGGCGCGGGATCTGGCGGATCTTCCGCGCCCCCGCGCCATCGTGATCGGTGCGCTGGGCCGGGTCGGCACCGGTGCGTCAGACCTGTGCGCCGCGATGGGCGTGGCCGTGACGAAATGGGATCAGGCCGAAACCGCCAGCGGCGGGCCCTTCCCCGAAGTGTTGCAGCATGAGATTTTCCTGAACTGCATCCTTGCCCGCCCCGGTTGCCCGGTGTTCGTGCCCGCCTCGGCCAAGACCGACGCGCGCAAGCTGACGGTGATCGGCGATATCGCCTGTGATCCCACCTCGGAATTCTCGCCGATCAAGGTCTATGACCGCGTGACCGACTGGGACGCCCCCGCCCTGCGCGTGGCCGACAATCCCCCCTTGGACGTGACGGCGATTGATAACCTGCCCTCAATGCTGCCGGTGGAAAGCAGCGAGGATTACGCGGCGCAGCTGTTGCCATCGCTGGCGACGCTGGGCGATCTGACATCTGGCGTCTGGGGCCGGGCCCATGCGGATTTCGTCCGCCATTCCGCCGGGCTGTAAAGGGAGAATGACGATGACGATTCATTGGTGTGGCACGGGGCTTTCCTCTGGCCCGGGGTTGCGGCGGCTGATCGAAAACGGTCGCAACGTGGTGGTGTGGAACCGCACCGTCGCACAGGCGGCAGAGGTGGTCGGCGATCTGACCCAGGATATCCGCGCCTACAGCCTTGCGGCGCTGACCGATGCGCTGCAGCCCGGTGACATTGCCGTCTCCATGCTGCCCGCAGATATGCATGTCGGTATCGCCAAGGCCTGCCTTGCCAAGGGCGCGAACTTTGTCTCGTCCTCTTACATCGCGCCGGAAATGAAGGCGCTGGACGCTGAATTCCGCGCCAAGGGGCTGGCGTCGGTGAACGAGGTCGGGCTTGACCCCGGCATTGATCACCTGATGGCGCATGATCTGGTGGCGCGCTATCGTGCCTCCAAGGTCTATCATGTTGATAACGTGCTGTCTTTCACCTCCTATTGCGGCGGCGTGCCAAAGATCCCGAATGCCTTCCGCTATAAATTCTCCTGGGCGCCCCTGGGCGTGCTGAAGGCGCTGCGCTCGCCCTCGCGGTCGTTGCGCAACTTTTCCGAACTGCGGGTCAACCGCCCGTGGGATGCGATCACCGCCTATGACGCGCCCCTGCCGCAACCGGAAAGCTTTGAGGTTTATCCCAACCGCGACAGCTATCCCTTCCTGCAGGAATACCGTTTTGACCCCGACTGGAAAGTGCGCGATTTCGTGCGCGGCACCATCCGCCTGAACGGCTGGCAAGACGCATGGACCCCGGTATTCCGCGAGATTGAAACGCTGGAAGGCCCCGCAGGCGATGCGCGTCTGGCAGAAATGGCGGCGCAGTTCCTGGCGCAAAACGCCTATGCGCCGGGCGAACCCGATCGGGTGATCCTGTTCGTGTCCCTCAAGGCCGAACGCGATGGCCGCCCGGTGTTCCATGAAACCTGGGCGCTGGACGCCTGGGGCGATGCGCGCGGCTCTGCCATGGCGCGGCTGGTGTCAACGCCGGTGTCCTTTGCGGTGGAATCGGTGCTGAACCGCGAGGTTCCGGCAGGGGTGCATCCCGCGCCGCATGATCCGAAACTGCTGGAAAGCTGGCTGGGTCAGGTGCGCGGCCTTGCGCAATACATGCAGCGGATTGACCATCTGCACTGACACCCGCCGCTGCGGCCTGTTGCCCGCCCTGTCCTGCGGCGGGTGACAGGCGGGCGCGCACAGGTTATGCTTTGCCACAACGAGCCCGCCTTCAGGCAGGCCAACCGGCAGGAGCAGCATGACCCCGAAACCCGGCAAGGGAAGCCTTGGCAATCGGCTGGCAATGTGGCGCGCGCGCCGCAGCCCGCCCGCCTTGGGCTTTGTCTCCACGCCGGAACCGCGCAGCATCGGGCTCTATTCCAAGGGTCGGCAGTTGGTGGCGGGCAATTTCCTGTTCGCGGGCACCCTGACAGAGGCGCCGGGTGTTGCGATCTGGGATGTGCCTGTGCCCGATCCTTTGGCGGCAGAGCAGCGTCATGGTTTTGTCTGGCTGGATGATCTGGCCGCCTTGGGCGATTCGGCAGCCCGGACCCGGGCGCAAGATTGGACCTGGGATTGGATCGCCCGCTATGGTGCGGGGCAGGGGCCGGGCTGGTCGCCCGATCTGACCGGGCGGCGGCTGATCCGCTGGATCAACCACGCCATCCTGCTGCTGAACGGGCAGGACCGCACCCGGTCAGAGGCCTATTATCGCTCTGCCTCGGCCCAAGTGGTGTTTCTGTCGCGCCGCTGGAAACACGCAGCCCCCGGCCTGCCAAGGTTTGAGGCGCTGACCGGGCTGATCTACGCGGGCCTTGCGCTGACAGGCATGCAGGCGCGCATCGCCCCGGCGCTGGCGGCGCTGGCGCAGGATTGCGACCACCAGATTGACAGCGAAGGCGGCATCCCCACCCGCAACCCCGAAGACTTGCTAGAGGTGTTCACCCTTCTGACCTGGGCCGAACAGGCCCTGACCGATGCAGGCGTGAAGGTGCCGCTGCCGCTGATCACCGCGCTGGAACGCATGGCGCCCTGCCTGCGCGCCCTGCGCCATGCCGATGGCGGGCTTGCGCGCTTTCACGGCGGCGGGCGCGGGATGGAGGGGCGGCTGGATCAGGCGCTGGCCGCCACCGGCGTGCGCCCCTTGGCGCAAAACCGGTCCGGGCTGGCCATGGGCTTTGCCCGCCTGTCCGAAGGCCGCACTACGGTTGTCGTGGATGCCGCCCCCCCGCCCAGTGGTGCCGCCGGGCGCTTCGCCCATGCCTCGACCACCGCGTTCGAACTGACCTCGGGGCGCAGGCCGCTGGTGGTCAGTTGCGGTTCTGGCGCTTTGTTCGGGCCGGAATGGCGACAGGCGGGGCGCGCCACCGCCTCGCATTCCACCCTTGCCATAGACGGCTATTCCTCGTCCCGCATGGCACCGGGCGAAACCGAAGTGCTGACCGATTTGGCGCAAGTCACCAACCTGCGCCTGTCGCATCTGCCCGAAGGCCCGCTGATCTATCTTGCCCACAACGGCTGGTCCGGCACGCATGGCCTGACCCACGCCCGCCATCTGCACCTCTCTGCCGATGGTCGCAAACTGACCGGCACCGATACGCTGGCCGCGACCACGCTGGCCGAACGCAAACGGTTCGGCCAGATCATGCAGGACGGCTGGATGGAGGCGGTGCGGCTGGATATCCGCTTTCACCTGCACCCCGACGTGGATGCCGCCCTTGATCTGGGCGGCACCGCCATTTCGCTTGCCTTAAAAAGCGGCGAAATTTGGGTGTTCCGCCATGACGGATCGTCAAAACTGGCGTTGGAACCCTCAGTTTATCTGGAAAAGAGCCGGTTGCGCCCACGCGCGACGCGGCAGATCGTCCTTTCTGCGCGCGCGTTGGATTTAGAAACCCGGATCGGCTGGACCTTGGCGAAGGCACAGGATACTCCGCTTGCCATCCGCGATCTGGACCGCAGCGAAATGCCGGTTCCGATCTGATCCAACGCGAGGGACCACGCCATGACGAACTTTGCCCCCCCGAATCTTGTCCCGATTGGCCGCGCGCTGTTGTCCGTTTCCGACAAGACCGGGCTTCTGGATCTGGCCCGCGCCTTGGCCGCGCAAGGGGTCGAACTGATCTCGACCGGCGGCACTTCGGGCATGCTGCGCACGGCGGGGCTGAAGGTGCGCGATGTGTCTGAAGTGACGGGATTTCCCGAAATGATGGACGGGCGGGTGAAAACCCTGCACCCCAACGTGCACGGCGCCTTGCTGGCCCTGCGCGATGATGACGAACACCTGCTGGCAATGGCCGCACATGGGATCGAGCCGATTGATCTCGTGGTGGTCAACCTCTACCCGTTCGAAGAAACCGTCGCCAAAGGCGGCGATTATGAAACCTGCATCGAAAATATCGACATCGGCGGCCCGGCGATGATTCGCTCTGCCGCGAAGAATCACCGCTCGGTGGTGATCCTGACCGATCCGTCCGATTATGCAGGCCTCATCGACCAGATGCGGGCGCAGGATGGCGCCACCAGCATGGCCTACCG
>CAMFLG010000174.1 GCA_945957495.1 uncultured Pseudorhodobacter sp.
GGGCAGGCCCATTTGCAGCAGGGTGGGGATGCGGGTTTCATCGGCGCGAGGCGCCTGAATGATGACGCCATCGACGGCACCGCGCGATTTCAGATCGCGGTAGGCCGCCTCGACACTGTCATCCGGCACGACCGACAGCAGCATGTCATAGCCGTTCTGGGCATAAACCTCGCCCGCGCCGGCGATGAAATCTGCAAAGATCGGGTTGACGATTTCATTCTTGGTGGCCAGCGGAATGACATGACCCACCGCCATCGCCCGTCCGGTGGCCAGCCGGATCGCCCGGGTGTTGGGGCGGTAGTTGTACCGCTTGGCCGCCGCCATGATGCGGTCGCGCGTGGCGTCGTTCACTTCAGGATAGCCGTTCAGCGCGCGGCTGACGGTTGTGGGTGAAAGGTTCAGCTTTTGCGCAAGTTCTTTGAGGTTCATCAGGAACGGATACCGGAAGGGAATAGGGGCGGGCGTGGCGGCGACTGTAGCGCCGGGTTGCCGGGCGGTCAAAGTGTTTGAACCGAATTTCCGTAAACGTTACAGATTTTTGGGGAATAGGCGATTTATTCAATGAATCCGGCTTTGGTATTTTCAAAGCGGTTTCAAATTGCCGAAGGTTGATTCGGTTGCGCCGCATCGGGGAACAGGTCGCCGCAGGCCAGGAGGGCCTGGGCGGTTTCAAGGCTGCGCTGCTGTTTTGCGCCAAGCTGCGTGTGGGCGTTGTCCAGCCCGGCCCAAAGGTTCAGCGCGAAGGCGTGCTGAAAGAAGGCGCGGGCGTCAGGGTCCGCAGGGCTTTGGCCATAGGCCGCGCGCAGGGCGGCGGCGGTTTCATGCAGGGTTTCGGGGGTTGGCGGCTGTGGGGCGGCGCGGGCGGTGTCGGCCAGAAAGAACAGAAGGTCACGCATCGCCTCGTCCCGGGCGGCGTTTTCCATGTCGATGCCATAGGCGCGGTCCTGTTTGCGGATCAGCAGGTTGCGCAGGTGAAAATCGCGGTGGGTGATGCAGCGCAGGCTGGTGGCGGCGCGGGCGCGTTCGGAAAGGGTTTCCAGCGCGGGCAGATGATCGGACAGGGCGCGGATCTGCGGGATGCGGCGGTGGCCGTCGTGATGCGCGGTCAGCGATTTGCCCAGCCAGTTCAGGTGTGGATCGGGGTTGAAGGCGGTGCGGGCGGCGGTCAGGCCGTGGTAGCGGGCAAGCCAGCCCCCGGCGGCGGCCAGCACGCGGGCGCGCCCCTTGCCTGCGTTGCGCCACAGCGACAAGGCGGCCATGCCCCAGGCATCCTCCATCAGCAGCACGCCGCTTTCTGCGTCATAGCTGAGCGGCTTGGGCACGCGGAACTGGCCGCTGCGCATCTTGGGATAGGTTTTGGACAGGCGGGCGAATTGTGCGGCAAGGCGGCCGGGGGCGGCGACCTTGGCGATCACGCTGCCCTGATCGCCCAGATCGGTGCGAAAGACATAGCTTTCCTGATCGGCGTCGTTGAGGTTCAGCACGCGCGGCGCAGAGACGGGCGCCAAAGGGGCAATGGCCGCGCTGGCAAGAGCGAGAGCGTCGTCGATCCGCATCAGCGCAGGCTTTCGGGCAGGGCGACGGGCAAAAGCGCGGCCAGACGCAGGGCCGTGGCAGAGGGCGGGTTTTGCGCGTGATGGGCAAGGATCAAGGGTTCCGTCCCAGCATCGGTGAGTGTGCGCAGGGTCAGCGGTTTGCCGTCATGGCTGTGGCTTGTCGCCGGGTTGGTGTAGGACAGGCCAACGCCCAGACCGTTTGCCGCATAGCTGCGCATCAGTTCCAGCGACGCGGTGCGATGAGAGATTTGCATGGCCAGCCCCTTTTGCGCGAAAAGCGCGCGCATATGGCCGATGGAAAGGCCTTGGTCGGCCAGAATCAAGGGTTGATCCGCGATATCCTGCAGGCAGAGCGTGGATTTTCCGGCAAGCGGGTGATCGGGTGACAGGATCGCCCTGGGCGCCACGCGCGACAGCACGCGGCGGCTGATGTTGCTTTCAAGGCCCAGATCCCAGGTTAGCGCCAGATCGGCGCGGCCATGCGTGAGCGACTGGGCGAGCGCCTCGAACCCCATGACTTGCGCGGTGATGCGCAGATCGGGTGCATGGCGGGCGGCGTGGGCCAAAAGCGGCGCAAGGGTGGCTGCAGCGATGTCTTCGAACACGGCAAGGCGGATATCCTCGCTGGGGCCGGTGGGATCGGTCAGGCGGGCCAGACCGGCAAGCTGCGCCTCGGCCTGATCCAGCCAGCCACGGCCAAAGGCGGTGGGGGTCAGCCGCCCCCCGGCGCGGCGCAGGAAAAGCGGGCGGTCAAGCAGGGTTTCCAGTTGGGCAAGCGCGACGGACAGCGCGGGCTGGCTGACATGCAGCGCCTCTGCCGCAGCCGTCATGCCGCCGTGGCGGGCGACGGCCACGGCATATTCCAACTGGCGCAGGGTGAGGGATAGCATTAGTTTATGACCAAGATCAAAAGGTATTATTTGCAGCTATGATAGGGCTGCGGCAGAACAAGGGCCAGCGCAATTGCAGGAGGCCGGGATGGCGGTTCAGGTAACGGATGAGATGATCGAGACGTATCAGCGCGACGGGGTCGTGCTGGTCAAGGGGCTGTGGGCGGATTGGGTGGAGGAGTTGCGGGCCGGGGTGGCGCGCAACATGGCCGAACCCGGCCCCTATGCGGCAGAGAACCTTAAGCCGGGCGAAGGGGGGCGGTTCTTTGACGATTACTGCAACTGGGATCGTATCCCGGAGTTCGAGCGGGTGATCAAGCAATCCGAGGTGGCGGAGGTTGCGGCAAAGCTGATGGGGTCGGGCCGCGTGCAGTTGTTTCACGATCATGTGCTGGTGAAGGAACCGGGCACGTCAAAGCCGACACCCTGGCATCAGGACGGGCCGTATTACTTTGTGGGCGGGCAGCAGACGGTTTCGTTCTGGTCGCCGCTGGATGCGGTGAAAGAGGCCAGCTTGCGCTGCGTGGCGGGGTCGCATCTTTGGCCGAAAGAAGTGTTGCCGACGCGGTGGCTGGCGGAGACCAGTTTCTACCCCAACCCCGAGAAATACATGGCCGTCCCCGACCCGGATGCCGAGGGGATGCGGGTGATGGAGTGGGAGATGGAGCCGGGCGATGCGGTGGCCTTCAATTATCTGACGCTGCATGGCGCGCGGGGCAACAATTCGGCCAGCCGACGGCGGGCGTTTTCGCTGCGGCTGGTGGGGGATGATGCCCGCTATGTCGAGCGGCCCGGCCGCACCTCGCCGCCCTATCCGGGGCATGAGATGCAGCCGGGGCAGGTGCTGCGCGAGGATTGGTTCCCGGTGCTGCGTCAGGGCTAGAGGCAGCTGTCCCGGGTCGGGACATCTGGATTGTGGCTTTGATCCAAGGGGTTAGCCAAGGCCATTTCGCTTTGGTTAACCATGATCCGCGAAGGGCGCCCCTGCGCTGTTGCGCCCTGCAAAGGGGGGTTGCGGCGGTGGGGGCTGGGCAGGGATAATGCCGCGGCAAGGAGAGCCCCATGACGCAACCGCCCAAGATCGAGCGCCGCCCCAAAGCCTATCCGCCGCCGGAATTTCCGCCGCGCCGCCCCAAGCTGTTCGCCAAGACGCCGCCTGCGGTGTTTCCGGTGGTGCTGGGGCTGTTGGGGCTGGGACTGGCGCTGCGCCGGGCGGCAGATGTGACGGGTTTGCCGGGGGCGGTGGCCGAACTGGTGTTGGGCCTTGTGCTGGGCCTGTGGGCCTTTGCGACGGCGGCGCTGTTGGTCAAGATCGCGCGGCGACCGGGCGTGGTGCTGGAGGATCTGAAGGTGCTGCCGGGGCGCGCGGGGATGGCTGCGGCCAGCATGAGCGCTATGGCGGCGGCGGGGGTATTGGTGCCCTATGCGCCGGGCATCGCGCTGGTGTTGGCGGTGGTTGCGGTTCTGGCACATGTGGTGTTGGCGGTGCTGCTGGGTATTGTGCTGCTGCGCGGGCCGAAAGAGGCACGGGGGGTGAACCCGACCTGGCATCTGAGCTTTGTCGGCTTTATCGTGGCGGCGGGGCCGTTGGTGTATCTGGGTCATGCCGATTGGGCGCAAGTGATCCTTTGGGTCACGATGGTGGCGGCGGCGGCGATCTGGGGGCTGTCCTTGGCGCAGTTGATCGGGCGGATTCCGCCCGCGCCGCTGCGGCCCTTGCTGGCCATTCATCTGTCACCGGCGGCGCTGTTCTGTACGGTGGCGCCGGCCTTGGGGCAGATGCAACTGGCGGCGAGTTTCGCGCTGTTCGGCGCGGTGATCGTGCTGGCGTTGGTGGCGGCGAGCCGCTGGATCACCACGGCGGGGTTTTCGCCGCTGTGGGGCAGCTTTACCTTTCCGATGGCGGCCTTTGCCAGCGCGATGATTGCCATGGGCGGGGTTTGGCAGAAGGCCGGGTTCGTCTGGTTGGTGATTGCCGCGCTGGCCATTCCGATGATCGCCTGGCGCGTGCTGAAGATGTGGCCGGGCGGCAAATTGGCAGGCAAGACCAACGCCGCAGAGGCGTGAGGGCCGATCAGATCAGCGCGACCCATGCCCGCGCGATGGCAAGGCCGTTGGCATCGGCCTGAACGCCTTTGGTGGCGGCGTGTTCGGGGTGCAGCGCCATCCAGCCGGGGGCCTGCGCCTCCATCACCTCGGGGAAGGACCGCTTCCAGTCGGCGACGACGGCGCGGTTGGCCTCGAAATGAAACTGCATGGCATAGCCTGCGCGGCCGACACGGTAGCTTTGCACCGGTGCATTCGCATTGGTGGCCAGTTGCACCGCCCCCGGCGGCAGGGTGAAGGTGTCGGAATGCCATTCAAAGATGGTGAAGCGGGGTGGCAGATGCGACAGCACCGGATCGGCGCGGCCTTCGGGGGTCAAATCAACCTCGTGCCAGCCAAATTCGGGCGTGGTGCCGATGTGGTTTTCTGCGCCCGCGCCGCGCGCCAGAACCTGAGAGCCAAGGCAGACGCCCAGCACCGCCTTGCCCGCCAGCGCCGCGTCATGCATCAGCGCGGCAAGGTCAGGCAGATAGGGGTGGGTATCGTCGGCAAGGGCGTTCTGTTCGCCGCCAAAGGCCACAAGTGCGTCGAATGTGCCCAAGGCGGGCAGGCGGCCATCGAGCCAGGGTTTGTACAGATCAATCATCGCGCCCGCCTCGTGCAGGGCAACGCCGACCTGACCGTGGTGGGTGTAGCGGGTGTTTTCAACGATGGCGACGCGCATATCAGACTCTCCTGCTTCACGCGCACTCTGCACATGCGCAATTCGATCACAAGAGGGCGAAAGGGTCTTGCCTTCAACAGGGAAGGGTGAAAAGGGGAGCCGTCAAACGAACACTCCCCTTAGACCCCGTTGGAGGTGATTATGGAGATTCGCGAGGCGCTCACATTTGATGACGTTTTGCTGGTGCCGGCTGCAAGCTCGGTGCTGCCATCCGAGGCGGACACGTCCACCTTTGTAACCCAAAGCATCCGGATGAACATTCCGCTGTTGTCCTCGGCGATGGATACCGTCACCGAAGGCCGCATGGCGATTGCCATGGCGCAGGCGGGCGGCATCGGGGTTATTCACCGCAATCTGGACCTTGAGGCGCAGGCGCGGGAGGTTTCCCGGGTGAAGCGGTTTGAGAGCGGCGTGGTGTATCAGCCGATCACGCTGACCCCGGATCAGACGCTGGCCGATGCCAAGGTGTTGATGGAACGCTATCAGATCACCGGATTTCCGGTGGTGGACAAGGATGGTCGGGTTCTGGGCATCGTGACCAACCGCGACATGCGCTTTGCCAGCGATGACAGGACCCCGGTTTCGGTGATGATGTCGTCGGAAAATCTGGCGCTGCTGCGCGAACCGGTGGACCGCGACGCGGCGATCAGCCTGATGAAGGCGCGGCGGATCGAAAAGCTCTTGGTGACGGATGGTGCGGGCAAGCTGACTGGGCTTTTGACGCTGAAGGACACCGAGAAATCGGTGCTGAACCCGCAGGCTTGCAAGGATGAGATGGGGCGGCTGCGGGTGGCTGCGGCCTCTACCGTTGGGGATGCCGGATTCGAGCGGAGCCAGGCCTTGATCGAGGCGGGCGTGGACATGGTGGTGATCGACACCGCGCATGGCCATTCGGCGGGCGTTGCGATTGCGGTCGAGCGGATCAAGCGGTTTTCGAACCGGGTGCAGGTGGTGGCGGGCAACGTCGCCACGGGTGAGGCCACGCGGGCGCTGATCGGCGCGGGCGCGGATGCGGTGAAGGTGGGGATCGGCCCGGGGTCGATCTGCACGACGCGGATCGTTGCGGGTGTGGGTGTGCCGCAACTGACCGCGATCATGGATGCGTCGCGCGCGGCGGGCGATGTGCCGATCATCGCCGACGGGGGCATCAAGTTTTCGGGCGATTTCGCCAAGGCGATTGCGGCGGGGGCATCCTGCGCCATGGTCGGGTCGGCGATTGCGGGGACGGACGAATCGCCGGGCGAGTTGATCCTGTGGAACGGGCGGTCGTATAAATCCTATCGCGGCATGGGATCGCTGGGCGCGATGGCGCGGGGCTCTGCCGATCGCTATTTCCAGAAGGATGCCGCCAGCGACAAGTTGGTGCCGGAGGGGATCGAAGGGCAGGTGCCTTACAAGGGCACGGCGGCGCAGGTCATTCACCAGATGGTCGGCGGCTTGCGCGCGGCGATGGGCTATACCGGCTGCGCCACTGTGGCCGAGATGCGCAAGAACTGCCAGTTTGTGAAGATCACCGGCGCGGGGCTGAAGGAAAGCCATGTGCATGACGTGCAGATCACCCGCGAAAGCCCGAACTACCGGGTGGGCTGAGCGCATTGGGGTTTGCATTGCACGGG
>CAMFLG010000175.1 GCA_945957495.1 uncultured Pseudorhodobacter sp.
AACCAGAACGATTCATCCTAAACCCGATCCACCAAATGCCGGGACTGAACAGCTAAGTTGTCACCTTGCGCGCCGAACCTGGGAGTTACCAACTCCTTAACACCACCATCTAACCCCTTGATTTCCCGAATCCTGCCCCATGTCGCACGCGTGCGACGCCTCTGCTTCAGGTCAATCAAAAGTGCCCGTCACCCGGCCCAGCAGCATGAAGGCGCGGGCGGTGCGGGTATCGGCCAGCGCGGCCAGATCGGCGTCGCTGGCGTGTTTTTCAAACTCGGAAAAGATCCGGTCAAAGGTGCGCAGGAAGTGATGGCAGGCATCGCGGAAGATCGGATCTTCCCGCATCCGTCCCGCCGTCAACGCCAGCGAGGATCGGTCCCGCACCCCGCCCAGCGCAGCAATCCCGCGCCCCCGTTCACCCGCCGCGAAACGCCGCCACAACTCGGGTCGGGTCCGGTCGGGTTTCAGATCGTCCATATAGATGCCGTCCTGCGACAGCAGGGTCAGCACGTCCTGCGCCGCCCGGATCAGTTTGGCGACGTTGCGATCCTCCAGTGACAGCCGCAGGGCGCGGAAGCCTTCCTTGTCATCGGGGCTTTCCGGGAACTGGATGGCGCGCACGAAATCATCCACCGAGATCGGCGCGCGCATCTCTTCGGCGGGGGTGCCCAAGGCAAGGCCCGGCTGTTCCGCCTCCGGCTGCGGTTTGGGCGTGACCAGCACCGTGCGACGGTCTGCCGAGGGCTGGGTCAGCCCGGTATCCCGGCGCGAATTGAAGGTGGCCAGCGTCGATTCCGTCTGGCGGGTTGCGGCGGCAATCTCATCCAGCTTGCGTTCGACCGAGGGGCGCATGTTCGCGGCCTGCTGCTGCGCAATATACGCCTGCCGCATCGCATCGACCGAGGCTTGCAGTCGCGCCGCCTCTGCCCGCAACGAGCGCACCGACCGCAGCGTGGTCACGGCAGTCCAGATCAGCGCCAGCGGCAGGAACACCACCAGAATCGACAGAACGAAGCCAAGACTGCCAGAGGCCGCCGATCCGGTGTAGACATAGGCCGCAACTGCCGCGACCCAGATCAGGCTGAGCGCGGCAGCCACCCATTCGGTGGCCGTCACGCTGGGATCACCGCGCGATGCGGTGGCAAGATCACGCAGTTTGGGGTCAGGGTCTGGCATCCGAGGATCCCGGAATCAGGGTCAGATATAGCGAATGGTCAGAACTTCGTAGCTGCGCCGACCACCCGGAGTTTTCACTTCCACCGAGTCGCCTTCCTCTTTGCCGATCAATGCCCGCGCAAGCGGCGAGCGGATGTTCAGCATGTTGTTTTCAATGTTGGCTTCGGTTTCGCCAACGATCTGATAGGTCTTTTCCTCGCCGGACTCTTCGTCCGCCAGGGTAACGGTGGCGCCGAATTTGATCGAGCCGGACAGTTTGGTCGGATCAATCACCTCGGCCAGCGACAGAATCGCCTCAAGTTCCTTGACGCGGCCTTCGATGAAGCTCTGCTTTTCGCGGGCTGCGTGGTATTCGGCGTTTTCCGACAGGTCGCCATGTTCGCGCGCCTCTGCGATGGCGCGGATCACGGCGGGGCGCTCCACCGATTTCAGCACCTTCAGTTCTTCGTCCAGCGCGGTGAAGCCCGCGCGCGTCATCGGGATTTTTTCCATTGCTCTTCTCGCCCAAATAACAAGGCCACAGTCCGGGGTGGACCATGACCTTGCGCCATTCTTGCCTTACCTGAACCGACCACGGCCCTGATTGCAAGGGGGAATGGCGGGAATGGGCGGGGTTGCGTCGCGCAACGGAAAGAATCTTGCGCGAAGCCTGCGATGCAGCCTTGGGATGTTGCGTCACGGTTGACCCCACGCGCCGCATGGGGCAAGGAAACAGCAGCATTTTAGGGCCGCAGCCGGAGGGATCACATGCCGCAAGATATCGTGCGCGAGCAGATGGAATATGATGTTGTCATCGTCGGCGCGGGGCCTGCGGGGCTTTCGGCGGCGATCCGGTTGAAGCAGCTGGACGCCAACCTTTCGGTGGTGGTGCTGGAAAAGGGCTCGGAAGTTGGCGCGCATATCCTGTCGGGCGCGGTATTGGATACGGTGGGGTTGGATCGCCTGATCCCGGATTGGAAGGCGAAGGGCGCGCCGATCAAGACCGAAGTGCAGCACGACAACTTCTATATCCTTGGCCCGGCCGGGCAAATGCGCATCCCGAACTGGCCGATGCCGCCCCTGATGGACAACCACGGCAAATACATCGTGTCGATGGCGAATGTCTGCCGCTGGATGGCCAGTCAGGCAGAGGAGTTGGGGGTCGAGATTTTCCCGGGCATGTCCTGTTCGGAGCTGGTCTATGGCGAGAACGGCGAAGTGCGCGGCGTGGTCGCGGGTGAATTCGGCAAAAACGCCGATGGCACACCGGGGCCGTCCTATGAACCGGGCATGGTGCTGGCAGGCAAATATGTGTTCCTGTCGGAAGGCGTGCGCGGGTCTTTGGCCAAGGAAGTCATTGCCAAGTATGATCTGAGCAAGGGCCACGAGCCGCAGAAATTCGGCCTTGGCATGAAGGAAATCTGGCAGATTGACCCTGCCAAGCACAAGCTGGGCACCGTGACCCACACGATGGGCTGGCCGCTGGGCAGCAACGCGGGTGGCGGGTCGTTCATCTATCACCTTGAGGACAATCAGGTTTACATCGGTTTCGTGGTTCACCTGAACTACAAGAACCCCCACCTTTACCCCTACATGGAATTCCAGCGCTTCAAGCATCATCCGATGGTGGCAGAGCTGTTGAAGGGCGGCAAACGCGTGGCTTATGGCGCGCGGGCGATCAGTGAGGGCGGCTGGCAGTCGATCCCGAAAATGGTGGCGCCGGGCGTGGCGTTGCTGGGCTGTTCGGCGGGGCTGGTGAACGTGCCGCGCATCAAAGGCAACCACAACGCGATGCTGTCGGGGATTGCCGCGGCCGAAGCGGCAGCGGCGGCGATTGCGGCGGGGCGTGCGGGCGATGAACTGGCGGCCTATGAGGCGGACGTTCGCACGGGTGCGATTGCGAAAGACCTCAAGAAGGTGCGCAATGTCAAACCGCTGTGGTCGAAGTACGGGCTTGTCGCGTCGCTGTTGTTTGGTGGGGCGGACATGTGGGCCAATACCTTTGGCCTGACCATTCTGGGCACACTGAAGCACGGCAAGAATGACGCGGAATCGACCGGCCTTGCCAAGGATTACACGCCGATTGAGTACCCGAAGCCCGATGGCCTGATCTCGTTCGACCGGCTGACCAACGTGGCATTCTCGGCCACCAACCATGACGAAAGCCAGCCCGCGCACCTGAAACTGAAGGATCCGACCATTCCGATCCGGGTGAACCTGCCACAATATGGCGAACCTGCACAGCGCTATTGCCCGGCAGGTGTGTATGAAGTGATCGCCGAGGACGGCCGCGAGCCGCGATTCCAGATCAACTTTCAGAACTGCGTGCATTGCAAGACCTGCGACATCAAGGATCCGTCGCAAAACATCACCTGGACCACGCCGATGGGCGGCGGTGGCCCCAACTACCCTAACATGTGATCTGACAGTTCCTGTCACTTCGGCGTAGAAAGCGGGGCCGGGGCCATAAAGCCCTTTGCCCCGCATTGCCTAATGCCCGCAGCGTCTTTAGCGTTGGGGCCAAGACCAACAGGAGCCTTGCCGTTCATGCCCTTTCGCCTTTTGTCCCGCCGTGCGCGGTTTCTTGCCACGGCTGTTGCGGTTTCGCTGATCGGGGCTCCGCTTACCTCCTTTGCGGATGAGGCGGCGCTGCCCGCACCGGGGGCCTATCTGGCGGCAGGCGTGGCGCTTTCGGAATTTGCCTTTGTGCCCGCAGCGCAATATCTGGATGCGGCCTTGCTGGCCGATCCGACGAACCCGGCGTTGCTGGACCGCGCCATCTTTGCCAATATTGGCCTGGGCGATATCGACAAGGCTGCCGGAATGGCCGACCGGCTGCTTGCCGCTGGCGGCAGAAGTCAGGCAGCAAATCTGGCTTTGGTCGCACGTGCCGCCAAGTCGGATGACTTTGAATCCATCTTGGCTACCAAGGCGGATGCCGGTTCAGTGGCGATGCTGGATGATCTGGTGAAGGCTTGGGCGTTGGTCGGCCTGGGGCGCATGTCGGACGCGACGGCCGCGTTTGACAAGATCGCCACGACCAATGGGCTTGAGGCGTTTGGCCTTTATCACAAGGCGCTAGCGCTGGCCTCTGCCGGGGATTTCGAGGGGGCCGACAAGATTCTGTCCGCCGATGGCAAGGGCGGCGTTGCCCTGTCGCGGCGCGGTGTGATCGCCCAGATTCAGATTCTGAGCCAGTTGGAGCGTAATGATGAGGCGATTGCACTGATCGACCAGAAATTTGCCCCTGGCAGCGATGTCGAGGTGGATGATCTGCGCCGCAGATTGGCGGCGGGTGAACCGATCCCCTATGACGTGGCGCGCAATGCGACGGAGGGTATCGCAGAGGTGTTCTTCTCGCTGGCCGTGGCGGTGAATGGACAGACGGAGGACGCCTTTACCCTGCTGCACAGTCGCACCGCGGTCTATCTGCGGCCGGATTATATCGACGCCATCCTTTTGACGGCGGGGCTGTTGCAGGGGCTGAACCAAGATGATCTTGCCGCCGTCGCCTTTGCCGAGGTGCCTGCCGACAGCCCGCAATTTTACATCGCCGAAATCGGTCGGGCCAATACCACCTATGCCTCGGGCGACAAGGAAGGGGGTCTGAACATCCTGCGGAATTTGGCCAAGACGCACGGGCAAATTCTGGCGGTGCAAATTGCGCTGGGCGATGGTCTGCGCCGCGAGGGGCAGTTCGCAGAGGCCAAGCTGGCCTATGATGCGGCGATTGCGATGGTGACGGAACCCGGGCCAGAGCATTGGGTGTTGTATTTCAGCCGGGGCGTCAGTGAAGAGCGGAGTGGCGATTTCGCGGCGGCAGAGGTCGATCTGCGCGAGGCGCTGAAACTGGACCCGAAGAACCCGCAGGTGCTGAACTATCTGGGCTACAGTCTGGTGGATCGCGGCGTGAAACTGGACGAGGCGCTGGGGATGATCCAGCTGGCCGTCGCGGGCCAGCCGGATTCGGGCGAAATTCTGGACAGTCTGGCCTGGGCCTATTACCGGCTGGGCCGCTATCAGGATGCGCTGGGGCCGCAAGAGCAGGCTTCATTGATGGAACCGATTGAACCGGTTGTCACCGACCATCTGGGCGATGTGTATTGGGCTGTCGGACGCAAGCGCGAGGCGCAGTTCCAATGGCGCCGCGCGCTGTCGTTCAATCCGGACGAGGCTGACGCGGTGCGGATCCGCGCCAAGCTGGAAAAGGGTCTGGACGTGGTGCTGCAGGAAGAGGGCGCACCGCCGCTGCATGCGTCGGATGCCGCAAGCGAATGATCGAGGCGGCCCCGGCGAAGGTCAATCTTTGCCTGCATGTCACCGGGCAGCGGGCGGACGGCTATCATCTGCTGGATAGTTTGGTGGTGTTTGCCGATATCGGCGATGTGGTCGAGGTGCGCGCCGCGCCGGAACTGTCGTTGCGGGTGATCGGCCCGCAAGCGCGGGGCCTGCCCGTGGGTGACGACAATCTGGTGTTGCGCGCGGCGCGGGTCTTTGCGGGCGCCGCGGGGGCAGAGATCACCCTGACCAAGAATTTGCCCGTTGCATCGGGGATCGGCGGTGGGTCGGCCGATGCGGCGGCAACGCTGCGCGCGCTGGCGCGGCTGTGGGCAATGCCCCTGCCGGATGCTGACAGGGTGCTGCGGCTGGGTGCAGATGTTCCGGCCTGTCTGGTTGGGCGACCGCTGCGGATGCAGGGGATTGGCGAGCGGTTGCAGCCCCTGCCGGACCTGCCTGCCGCCCATCTGGTGCTGATCAATCCCGGGCTGGCGGTTGCGACGCCGGCTGTTTTCAAAGCCCTGCCTGCCAAGAACAACCCGGCGCTGCCCGACATGCCCGGCTTTGCCAATGCGGTTGAGATGGCCCAATGGCTTGCCGCGCAGCGCAACGATCTCGAGGGACCGGCGCTGCAACTGGCGCCGGTGATCGGGGTGGTGAAGCAGGCACTGGCAACCGCCCCGGGCTGTTTGCTGGCCCGGATGTCGGGGTCTGGTGCGACCTGTTTCGGGCTGTTCGCCGACCCCGCGCAGGCGCAATTGGCCCGCGCGGCGATCCGTGCGGCGCGACCGGATTGGTGGGTGGCTTGTGGGCGTATGCTGCGCTGACGCTTAGCTGATCCGCGCCACCACATAGGCGGCAAGATCGGACAGCATGGTGCGCAGCGGGTGATCGGGCAGAACGGTCAAGGCGGCCTGCGCCTTGGCGGCCCAAGCCAGCGCGTCGGCACGGGCGGCCTCCATTGCGCCATGCTTGGCCAGAAGGGCAATGGCGTGTTCCAGATCGCCGTCGCCCTGCTTGCCCTTTTCGATCACGCGCACCCAGAAGGCGCGTTCGGCGGCGTCGGCCTTGGCCACGGCCTTGATCACCGGCAGCGTGAGCTTGCGTTCGCGGAAATCGTCGCCGGTGTTCTTGCCGATCACCGCAGCGGTGCCGCCGTAATCCAGCAGGTCATCAACGATCTGGAAAGCGATACCCAAGGCATCCCCATAGGTGAACAGCGCCTTGACCTGATCCGCGCCCGCGCCCGCAATGACTGCCCCGGATTCCGTCGCCGCCGAAAACAGCGCCGCCGTCTTGCCACGCACGACCTGCAGATAGGTGGCCTCAGTCGTGGCCAGATCCTGCGCCGCCGTCAGTTGCAACAC